>CALCEL010000117.1 GCA_937900485.1 uncultured Prevotellaceae bacterium | reverse complement strand
TCATCGGTACCGCTCACGACGACCTCACCCAAAGAGAAGTAACGGAGTGAGGCGGACAGGGCGTCATACTCACCAAGACGATAGTAGCCAGTGAGATTCGCCAGGTCGATGCCCGACACGAGCTGTCGCAACCAAGGAGTATAGTTCAATGACACTCCCGCCCTGCTTATACAAAAAGGATACTTAGCCGGATTCCAATACTGTGAGTTGACATCCGGGTCGGTAGCGGCGCCGACATCACCGAGACCCGCTGAACGAGCGTCCGGAGCGATAGCCAGAGACGACACAGCGTATGACACTGGATTCATCTCGTTCCAACTGTCTTGTGCCTCTGCACTCATCACAGGCATCATCAGAGAGAGTGACAATAGTAATTTACCGTTTATACCAATTCGCATATTTTATATTATTCTTATTCTTTAATAATTACGCGGAACAGTCTCTAAGGAGACATCCACAAATACAGAAACGCACGCACGTCACAATTATTGCCTAATCATGAATTTCTTGACGCTGTGCTGCACCTCCTCACCGTTTGACGTATACATCGTCTTCATGACATACGCTCCGACAGGCAGGCTCGAGTTGGCACTCGTGCTGACGAGACGTCCGGCAAAGTCATAAACCTCATACGACTTCTCCAGTCCTTCTATCACCTCAAACGTGTATCTCATCTCCGACATATTATTATACGTGTCAAAGGCGCGCACCGTCATCGTATGACTGCCCTCCTCCAACGACGGTAGCGTGTAGGTGACGGTACCAGACGTATAGTCTCCCACCGTCTGGGCGTAATAATTGTTCAGTGTGTATGTCAAGGACTCTTTACCATCGATGATAGCCACAATGTCGTGGCCGAGGCCGTTACCAGTGGCGTTGATTCCACTGGAGTCAGACAACACTATATATATAGTAGGTGTGTCACTTACTTTCGAGCCGTCTATAATATCGCCGTCGTCAACAAAGTATGTGACGATAGACGGTCCGATGGTATCGACAGCCAGGTACTCACTTGTTCCCTCGATGACGAAGTCAGTGAAGGAGCCGTTCGCTTCGCGTGTCTTATTCTTGTCTATGGCATATAAGCTGATAAGCCCGTTCTCACCACTATAGTTGTTGTCCAACGGCACTGGGAACGAGAATGAGAAGCGACCGTTCACGATGCTGTCGGAACCTTCGAAGATTTTACGCGTGTAGTCATCATACGTGAACTTATTGTCTCCTTGATATCCGAGGTTATCGTTGGTCGTCACCGTCTCCTCATTATCGTATATGGTAGGAGAGATCAGCCCGCTGAAGTCGTCGACAACGTCATTGCTCTCATTCACCACATGACCACTGACGATGACGACATCGCCTGCGCTTATCACGTCACCACTCTTCCCATAGGAGGTGTAGACGGAGTCGACTACCACCTTATATGAAGGCTCTGGCAGTGTGATCGCCGGATCTCCAATAAGTATGAAGTGGTTCTTATTATAAGGTGTGGAGTAGCTGTCCGATGTCTTGTTTTTGGCTATAGACAGCGCCTGTCCTATGGTATAACGTTTTCCGTTGTACGAGTCGAAGACATACTTATAGAAGTTCTTACATAATTTCTTGTTTGAAGTGGAGTAGACCGTACGAGCCGTTCCGATAAATCCCATGGCAGCCCCATCCGGATTCAAGATAGCCTCAACGCCGATGTTCTCAGTATTCATGTCAAAAGGCACGACGTCACACGCCGCTGTGACCCACAACGGAATCCTCGGGGAGCTCCACTCCTGGAAGTCTGACGTCTTCATCACCTGCTCATGAGATAGGCAGTATGAGGCACCGTGTCCAATGTAGTTCATTATCAACGCTCCCTCATACATGACCTTGTCTATGTCGCTCTCCACTCCGGGATAAGACGTTCCAGTGGCGGACTTCTCCTGCGTGTACGCGTCCCAGTATATCTTCTGATACTTAAAGTCAGGATGCTCGGTCTTCATGCTTGCGATGATATCCTCACAGTCCTGCATGTGCGTCTTACAGTCTGACTGCAGGTTACCGTCGTCAGCCAGGAAGCACACGTTGTTTTTCCATGCGCCCGCATAGTCATTGTTGATGTAGGAGATAAGCTTATCCACGACCCCCTCAGCCTCACCAGCTGTCGTGACTGGTATTCGTCCGACTCCTATCTCAATGTCATCATAAGGCGGGTTGGAGCCGTCGCTGTCGTCAAGCAGTCCGAAATACTCCTCGAGAACGTACGACTGAGTGTGACTCCATGACTTATCGGACTCGTAACACAAGAGGTAATCATCCTGTGACTTACCCGTGAGTCCCGTGGTCACAAACCTGTTATCCCAGACACAAGCACCGAAAAGCAACAGATTCTCCGGCTTATCGCCAACACCGTCGGCAGACTTGTCGTACAGCATCTTCATGAAACGTCTGTACGCCGTGGCGTCAGGAGTGCCGGAGGAAAACTCGTTATAGACCTGCTCCGCCGTCACCACACGACACTTCATACCATCTTTTGCCGTGTGAGCATCGGCGAGACGCTGTGCCTGTGACGTCAGATTACCATTGGACGGCACAATAATAACAAACTGGATGTCAGAGAGTGAGTGCAGGTCCTGGTTGGTGACTCCGCCAACCACTTCCGGTACGGGAAACGTAGACGAGGTGTTGACGGCGACATAAGTCTCCGCATAACCGGCATCTTCAGATAACACCTTATAAGTCGTTCCGTCTAATGTTCCTTTCAGCTCGTAATTGTCATAAGGGGTCGTGACATTCCACACCGACGTGTTAGCGTCACAGTCGGACACCTCAAAAACAGTAGTCCCCGACGTGTTCGGAGAAAATGTGAGGTAGCTCACACCCGACATGGTCAATAACCTCTCATAGTCTGCTTGTATATAATCCAGATGTCCTGTCGTGCCGCTGGTTCTCTGATGCCGCAGGGTGATGACCATCGACTTGGACTCGTAACCATTGACGGAGACCTCTGACATATTATCCGCGGCGTACTCATACTGATATGAGCCTGAGCCGCCAATGTAATGATAATACACTGAGTCCAACAGTGTTGAGCCGGCATAAACATAAAGACGGGAAGCTGACGAGCCGGCCGCCGCAAACTTCACGTGTAAATTGACGTCACCGCCGTCATTCCCCGGCAGTGAGACGACATAAGACTTGCTGTTACCGTTGGCAAAGTCATAGCTCTCGTAGAAGGTACGTCCACAGTTAAGAAAAGAATACGCGTCATTCTCCACTATGCTATGAGCATAGGTGGTGGTCTGTGTCATCGTACCTGTGTACGCGGCGTCGATCTGCTCAAACGATGCCGGGGGCTGGTCAGTACTCTCTGTCAGGAAGTAATAGACATAGTTGCTGTACGGGTTGTTGAAATGACTGAATGTGGTAAGGTACTCGCCGTCTCTTGTCCACTCCGTGACACCATAGGAATAGAACAGCAACGTCCCCTTGGACGCTATCCTGTACAAGGGAATCTCCACGAGATCGTCATAGACGTCCTGAATGGACGTCTCAGGCAATACCGGCATATTGTAGCCGTACAGTCTCACATTGTCAGGATTGCTGAAGCCCATAGCCTTAAGCTTATCTTTTGTAAGCTGGTAGACTCCCTCATCGCTGACACGAATCTTAACCCACTTCCCTGAAGACAGCACAGAGTTGTCTGCGTACCTCGAAGACTGGGCACTTCCGAAAAGCTGAAACGACACGAACGTCAGCAAAAAGAGTATCCTGTATGTCATTTACTTAATCTTCTGCTTTAAGACTTTTGTATCTCCTATGAATCCCTCAAGCACGTCATTCTCCTTAACCGGACCCACGCCCACTGGTGTGCCCGTGAAGATCAGGTCACCAGTTTTCAACGTGAAGAACCTACTGCAATAAGACACAATCTTATCAACACTGAATATCATGTCTCTCGTGCAGCCTTCCTGCACACGCACTCCGTTCTTTTCGAGATGGAAGCTGATGTTCTGCACGTCACCTCCCACCTCGTCAAGACTGACGAACTCGCCGACAGCCGCACTGCCGTCAAAACCTTTGCATATATCCCACGGATATCCCTTCTCAACAAGTTTGCGCTGCAAGTCACGAGCCGTGAAGTCTATGCCGACGGTGATCTCATTGTAATACTTATGGGCGAAGCGCTCACTGATGTCTTTACCCACATGAGCAATCTTAACGACAATCTCCGTCTCGTAGTCAAACCTCTCGGCGAAGTCTGGCACGAAGAACGGCTTGTGGTCTCTCAGCAACGAACTCTCCTGCTTTGTGAAAATAACTGGTTCAGCAGGCAGCTTCACGTCGCCGTTGAGTTCTTTATTATGTTCGGCATAATTCATGCCAACAGCTAATATCTTCATCTTACGTCAACACATTATTAATACGTTCACTTACACTCCAAACAGCCTCAGCACGTCGTTGATGTTTGCCAGCAACATCAACGCCAGCAGCAACCACATGCCTACAATCTGTATTCTCTCAAGGAATTTCTCACTTGGCTTCTTGCCTGTAAGCATCTCAAAAAACGTGATGATGGCATGTCCGCCGTCAAGGGCAGGTATAGGCAAGAGATTCATGACACCCAGCGCCACACTCAGAAACGCCGTCATCATCCAAAACTTATACCAATCCCATACAGGAGCGAAGATTTTACCTATTCCTATGAAACCGCCCACGCTACGTACACCTTTTTGAGTGAACAAGTACTTGAGCTGGTCAACGTAGCTGACCATTGTCTCCCATCCCAGCTTCACACCGGCCGGGAAAGACTCGATGAATCCGTATTTCTTCGTTGTGATTTTATCGGCGTATGGCTCATGATTCTTGAAACCGAGGACGAAAGACTCTGTCAGCACTGTCTTGACGGTGTCAGTTCCGTTCACGACAAGTGTCACGGTCCTTTGCCTCAAGGAGTCGGCATGAGTGGAGTTCTCTGACAACACGTCCTGCAAGACGAGCAGCTGATACTGGAAGTCATTGAAGTCTCCCACGGTTTTTCCATTGATAGCCGTAATCCTGTCACCTTTTTTCAGTCCTGCCTTATCCGCAGGCATGCCTGGACACACACTGTCAATCAGCATAGGCAGACGCACACTAGCGTAGAGCGGCTCCTGCTCGAGCATATCAAGCAGACTCATATCCTCAGGCATGCTTATCACCATCTCACCACCATCTCTCAAGACAGTGACAGTCTTGGCGTTAGAGATATCCTGAAGTTTTCTGCCGTCCCAGCTCTCTACTATTGCGTCGTCAATCTTAATGATAATATCTCCATCCTTGAAGCCGTCGTTCTTAGCCTCATTAGAGAACTTCATTCCGTACTCCATGTCTGTGCTTTTCACGTATGTCCTACCCCAAGTAAACAGCACCATGGCGTAAATCACGAAGGCTGTGAGGAAATTCATCAGCACACCTCCGAGCATGATAAACAGTCTCTGCCATGCCGGCTTAGTACGGAACTCCCACGGCTGAGGCGGCTGCTTCATCTGCTCCTTGTCCATCGACTCGTCGATCATTCCGGAGATCTTCACATAACCTCCTAGAGGAATCCATCCCACACCGTACTCTGTACCCTGATACTCGTACTCACCATTCTCATTTTTAGGGACTGGCGCCTTACCAATCAGTTTCCTGAACCAGTTTGAATAGGTACTGAAAATGCTGAACTTGTAGTCAAAGAAAAGGTAGAACTTCTCCACTCTCGCACGGAAAAGCTTGGCAAACAGGAAATGTCCGCCCTCATGAAGTATGACCAATAAAGACAAAGCAGTGATCAACTGCCCTCCCTGTATCAGTATCTCTAAAATTCTTGATTCCAAAATATCTTCTTTTTTCGGTTTATTTCATTTATCTGATTTTATCTCTTAAATCATCTCAGCCGCAATGGCTCTCGACAGTCTGTCTGTCTCGAGATAAGTCTCCAGCGTGCAGTCCTTAACCAGCTCCACCTTTGACATTGTCTTGCGTATGACCTCGCTCATTCTCACAAACGATATTTTCTCCTCGATGAACGCCCTGTTGACCACCTCGTTGGCCGCGTTAAGCACACATGGCATATTGCCTCCTGCCGCCAATGCATCATAAGCCAAAGACAAACAAGGGAAACGTTCCATGTCTGGCTTCTCAAACATCAGGTCACGAATGCTGAACAGGTCGAGACGCTCACCGGCAAGCGGCAAGCGCTTGGGATAAGAGAACGCATACTGTATAGGCAGACGCATGTCAGGCACGCCGAGCTGCGCCTTTACGGCACCATCTACAAACTGCACCGCAGAATGTATCACGCTCTGCGGATGCACCACCACCTGTATATCCTCCGGTTTGACACCAAACAACCATCTGGCCTCGATTACCTCGAAGCCCTTATTCATCAACGTGGCAGAGTCTATGGTTATCTTAGCTCCCATATTCCATGTCGGATGGGCGAGAGCGTCACTCTTAGTCACTGTCTCCAGCTGACTCATGCTCATGCGTCGGAAAGGTCCTCCACTGCACGTCAGCAATATCTTGTCTATCTCATTACCTGGCTCAAGACACTGGAAGATGGCTGAGTGCTCGGAGTCAACCGGAAGAATAGGAGTCTTGTACTCCTCCGCTAACCTGGTGATGAGGTCACCCGCCACCACTAATGTCTCCTTGTTAGCAAGGGCTATCGTCTTTCCCGCCTTGATAGCGGCTATGGTTGGCTCCAGTCCCGCAAATCCCACCATGGAGGCAAGCACTATATCCACGTTCTGGTCTCTGACCACATCGCACAGTGCCTTCTTGCCCGCATACACCTTGATGGGAAGGTCTGCCAACGCATCCTTCACCACGCCATAGTTATCCTCGTTGGCGATAACCACAGACTCCGGTTTGAACTTACGCGCTTGCTCGATAATCAGTTCAGTGTTGTTATATGCTGTCAGCACGTATGCCTCATACAAGTCACTGTGCTGCTCGATAACCTGCAAAGCTTGTGTACCGATACTACCGGTTGAGCCTAAAATACATATTCTCTTCATAACACCTTATTACAATTCAAGAAGACCTAACGGCAAATCCATGGTCATCACCCTGTTGTCCCTGTCTATGGAGTCGATAAACTCCTCGTGAGCAGGTATCATCACCTCCGTTCCATCCTTTCTCCTCACGATAAAAAGCCAGTTCTCCGTATTATCATCTATATCCACAATCTCTCCGATGTCCTCCCCACTGTCACCGTCCACCATCGTGAAGCCGACGAAAAAGTTAAGAGACACCTCATCCTCATCCAACTCACTGACGTACTCTTTCTCTATGAACACGTCCGAGCCGACAAGGAAACGCACATCGTCAGCAGAATCCAGGTCAATAAACTTCATGAGCGCCGTAGTGTCACTCTTAAACCTGTACTCCTCAATGAAAAAAGGCACTAATATACCATCAACGTCACATATTAGATAATCAACGTCTGCCTTGTCGAAAATATCATCCGTGAAGTTAAAGTTGACCTCACCATTCAATCCGTGTGACTTGGTTATTTTACCTATCTGATAAACTTCATCCTGTCTTATCATAACGAAACACGATAAGTTTAGTTTATTCTCTTTATCGATGCGCCCAAAGCCGTAAGTCTCTGTTCAATATTCTCATATCCTCGGTCAATCTGCTCTATGTTGCTGATAATGCTGGTACCCTTGGCACTCATGGCTGCTATCAGCAGGGCAATACCGGCTCTGATATCAGGTGATGACATTCTTGAGCCGTGCAGTTTGAACTGATTATCATGTCCGATGACCACTGCCCTGTGCGGGTCGCACAATATAATCTGCGCTCCCATATCTATGAGCTTGTCGACGAAGAACAGTCTGCTCTCAAACATTTTCTGGTGTATGAGCACACTACCCTTTGCCTGTGTGGCGACTACAAGAATGACACTCAATAAGTCTGGAGTGAGTCCAGGCCACGGCGCATCCGCGAACGACATGATGCTGCCGTCCATAAACGACTCCACCTCATAATGCTCATGTTGAGGAATATAAATATCATCGCCCTTACGTTCCACCGTTATTCCGAGTCTTCTGAACATAGAAGGTATGATGCCAAGGTCATCATAAGACACATTCTTAATCGTCAGCTCACTACCAGTCATAGCAGCCATTCCGATGAATGAGCCCACCTCTATCATGTCCGGCAATATCGTGTGCTCACATCCGCGCAACTCACTCACTCCCTCTATGGTAATGAGATTTGACGCTATGCCAGTTATCTTGGCGCCCATTTTGTTGAGCATCTTACACAGCTGTTGGATATACGGCTCACAGGCTGCGTTATAGATGGTTGTCACACCTTCCGCCATGACAGCCGTCATAATAATATTCGCCGTACCCGTAACAGAAGCCTCATCAAGCAGCATATACTTGCCTTTCAGCTGATTGGCGTCAATCTCGTAAACACTCTTTTCCTCGTTGTAATTAAACTTAGCGCCCAGCTCACGGATACCGATGAAGTGCGTGTCGAGACGTCTGCGTCCTATCTGGTCTCCGCCCGGCTTAGCCACACACGCCCTGTGAAAACGGGCCAATTGCGGGCCAAGCAACAATATAGACCCACGAAGTGCGCTACAGCTTTTCACAAACTCGACGCTTCTCATGAATTCCATGTCGAGAGCGTCAGCCTGAAACTGCCAGCTGTTGGCACCGATCCTCATCACCTTAACTCCCATCTTACTCATGAGATTGATAAGGTTATTCACATCCAGAATATCTGGTATGTTCCTGACCACCACAGGTTCGCTCGTGAGTAGGGTGGCGCTGAGAATCTGCAAAGCCTCGTTCTTTGCTCCTTGCGGTGTTATCGAGCCATGCAGCTTATTACCGCCCTCAATAATGAATTGTCCCATTATCAGTAATTATATCCGTGTTACTTTTTCTTCTTTTTCTTGGTTATTGACGTAGATATAAGGTTACTGAGCAGCTCGCCGTCAGACACAAACTGGAACTTATCAGGGTCGAGCTGTATCATTCCGTCAGTATAGTCCGCTAAATCCTCCGCCACCTTGGCGTCGCTCATCACGTCGATATCCCAATAAGCCAAGCTTCTCTTCATCTGGTTAGCCACCTGCTCAGCCAGTTCCTCCCGCATATCCTCATCCTCAATTTCCATGACCTTCTTTGTCAATGACTCGAGTATTGCTCCATAGTGTCGACGTCGGATGCGTCGCTGCGGATAGGCAATGCGCTGCCTCTTCTTGTCCTCGTCAGACTCAGCCTCAATCTCCACTGGAAAATCCACGTCCAGCTTATACTGTGATATCCTTGCCAAGTGATTCCACAGTTTCTGTCTGAAGTCATCCTCATCACCGCTATGCTCCACCATGTCAGCCATAGTGTTCACGATAGAGTATGCACATCTCGTACGCTCGTCGCGGTCCTCTATAGTGACACAATGGTCTACCATTTGCTGGATTCCGCGTCCGTACTCATACATAACGAGTTTTTTTCTGTCTGTATTGTAATCCACCGTATTCTTTTTTTACTCCCTCCACGGGAATTATAGTTGTCATCACATTTGCCGGTCGGCGACTTCAGGTCTGTTTCCACGTCTCTCCGACCTCATTGTCGTCAAAGCAGTTTCTTAGCCTTAGTGGCCACGAACTCCTTCAGGTACAGCGGCTCAAAGTAAGCCACGTCAGCGAAGTCACCATTCAGGAACTTCTTCTCCGCCAAAGGAGACATATACTTAGCGTCAAGCTCCACTCCGTCAATGAAATGCGCGTTTTTATGCTTTATCACTTCCTTACACTTCTCAGCTCCATTGCCGAAAAAATACACCGGATGCTTATCCATGTATCCCGCGAACGATTCCTCATCGATGACCATCGGTGTGATGTCGAGCACAGGCTTCAGCGAACGAGTGTAGAGAGCCGTGTACACCTCCATACGTCTTGCGTCCAGCATAGGGCACACAAGTGCGTCGTCAGGCATATCATCATACTTCAGCAGCACAGGCACGGTAAGTACCTGCAAAGTAGGGACAGATATCAGTTTCAGTCCTTGACCATAACATATACCCTTTGCCATAGACACTCCGATACGCAATCCCGTGTATGAGCCTGGTCCGCTGCTGACAGCCACGGCGTCAAACGGTATCGCATGACTCTCCGCAAATGACATAGCCTCATCGACAAACACACCAAGCCTCCTCGAGTGATTAGTGTCCTTCTTGCCCTCTCCGGCCAGTTCCTCAAAATTATTGATTTTATATATCGTGGCTCCGTCTTGGCTGACCGCCACGCTACATCCGTCAGTTGCAGTCTCAATATGTAAAATTGTTGCCATCTTAATGGGTTTTATACGTACATCATTGCAAAAATACAAATAATGAACCATTTTTATGGTATGATTACTTCAAAATTCGTTACTTTTGTAAAAAAAACAAGAATACACAGATTATAAACTATGATTCAGTCAATGACTGGCTACGGCAAAAGCGTAGTCGAATATGATGGAAAGAAAATACACGTCGAGATCAAGTCATTAAACAGCAAGGCGCTCGACATGTCAGCGCGTATAGCACCACTATACAGAGAGAAAGAGATAGAGATTCGTCAGACTGTGGCGGCCTCACTCGAACGAGGAAAAATAGACGTCAACATTTGGACAGAGAAAGACGACACCGCAGTGGTGTCAAACATCAACAAAGATGTTGCCGTGGAATATTTCAACCAGATCAGCGACTTGTCAAAGACACTCGGACTGAACATGGACGGAGAGCAGAACGCGTGCGAGTGGATGAAGGTGCTGCTGAGAATGCCTGACGTCATGAACCGCGCTGAGACGGAGGAGTTGTCCGACGAAGAGTGGAACGTAGTGATGGATGCCGTGCGAAGCGCCTTAGAAAGCCTTAACGCTTTCCGCATACAGGAAGGAGAAGCCCTCGCGGCCAAATTCACTGAGAAGATTGAGAACATACGCGACTACCTCGCATGTATCGAGCCATACGAGAAGGGACGCACTGAAAAAATCAGACAGCGCATAATGGATTCACTCGAACAGCACATCGACGGCGACTACGACAAGAACAGACTGGAACAGGAGATGATATTCTACATCGAGAAACTGGACATCTCGGAGGAGAAACAAAGACTTACAAACCACCTCAACTACTTCCTCGAGACAATGAGGGACGGCAAGGGACAAGGAAAGAAGCTGGGATTCATCGCTCAGGAAATGGGACGAGAGATAAATACCACAGGTTCTAAGTCCAACCAGGCCGAGATGCAGAACATTGTGGTCAAGATGAAGGACGAGCTTGAGCAAATCAAAGAACAGGTACTGAACGTCTTGTGACATAAGGCTCAGACATACATAGACTACGCCATCCTGCGCCGGCTCACGGGCAAGATGGCTTTCGATTAATCGCACACACGTAATATGCTTATAGGAATATACGGAGGGTCATTCAACCCAGTGCACACAGGACACACATCACTCGCGCAGCATCTCGTGGACAACGGCTTCGTGAACGAAGTGTGGCTGCTTGTGTCACCTCTTAATCCTCTGAAACAGGACAAAGGAGACATCGTCCCTTATTCCCACAGATTAAACATGGCTGAACTGGCATGCTCAGCGTGCCACGGGGTCAAGGTGTCCGCCTTCGAAAGCACCCTACCCGTCCCATCCTACACCATCACCACTCTTGAGGCTTTATCAAAAGCATACCCTGAACATCAATTCGCCATCATCATCGGAGCGGACAACTGGAACTCGTTCGGGCTATGGTACAGACACGAGGACATCATAGCCAATCACAGAATATTCATCTACAACAGACCTGGATACGCTATTGACCCAGCGTCGCTGAAGCGTTATGACAGACAGGTCAAGGTTATCGACGCACCGACTTATGACATATCATCAACGGAGATACGCCGACAGGTCAAGGATGGCGTGTGCACATCACAATGGCTTTCACAAGACGTTCTCGAATACATAAGAAAAAACAAGCTTTACATTCGGTGAAGAACAGAGACACACACCAAATTAACCACTCACATCACAACACAAACCATCGTCGCACTCACAAACAGAACAGTTTAAGTGTCATGTTGCTCTGAGTATTGTCTTCTATGTTTGTCGCTTTTAAACTAATTTTGTTTAATTCTTACGACAACATTACCACACAAGACTTGAAACTTTCACCAACAAAAAGCTAAACAATTATCGCGTAGAGAGGAGAATTTCCGTGTAAAGTATCTTCCATAGCTGACCATCCAAACATTTTGGTTCAGCAAAAGGCTTCATGTATCTGGAAAGTGTTACCTTTGCATCGCGTCAAAAGGAAATAGCCCATTCGACTTTAGTTCATTAGATTGTCACATGCATCCTCATTACATACTTAATTACTTAGACATCACAAAGATTAAAGGAGAAGTTGCAAATGACAAGGAAGAATTGTATAAAAGTACGGAGGACTCTGAGATTTAGAAACGAAAGAAGCTAACAAGTAATAACCTAATCTCAGATATCATAAGAAAGAATTCATAAAACAAACGATGTAAAAAGCACAACAAATAACAAGGGGAATATCAAAGAATCGTCTCAAGTTATTGTTTACCACCACATAAAAAAAGTGACTAGAAAGAATTTAATACTACTAATTACTGCCACACCGAATTGGAACATCTTCAAGGCTTCGATACACAGCGTAGCCGAAGAAGGTTCTTCACTTTTGATAACCGGCGGTCTGCCAGAGGGTGTGAGCGAGCTGTCGGACGACAAATTATATTTTTTGCAGCGATATTGCAATTCGCTTGACAGTCTGCAGCTTTACAAGGACTTCGGACAATTGAGGTTTAAGACGCAGGAGAATTTCTGGAAGAAAGCAGACAAAAACCTTATGGTGTATGTACAGCGTATAGCGGGACAGCGTCTCATGAAGTGTATCATTCGCGCCGGAAAATGCGGACTTCCGGTTTACTTATCCGAGAAGAAAAACAAATCTTTGGAGAAGACACAGCAAATGACATTGGCAGAAAAGACCGATGTCATGCCAATCATGAGGTTCTCCAAGTCGGAAAAAGGAATTGAATATGAACTGAGTCTGTCGGTGAATGGTAGTGTAATAGAGCCGTATGCCCACAAGATACATGTTCTGTCAAATTCGCCCGCCGTGTTCATCATCGACAACATGATTCATCTTGTTCCAAAGGGACTGAACGCAAAGATTCTTGCTCCATTCCTCAACGGCAAAAAGCAGGTTTCCATACCAGAGAGAATGCAGGAAGAATATCTCCGTAAGTTTGTTATGCCCAACGCATCGAAGTGTGAAATCATCACCGAAGGCATTGATGTAAAGAATATAGACATCGAACCGACGTGCATGATTTGTGTTCAGCCTACGGTTATGGGGTGGGTTCAACTTGAAATGAAATTCAAGTATGGTGACAAGATAACATTTGCTCCTGACGACAGACGCAGGGCAGCTGCCATGTTACTTGACATAGACGGACGCGTGGCAATAAGACGCGTTGTGCGCAATGAAACTCGCGAAGAAGATATATGTAAGTGGTTTGCCAAGTATACTGAAAATTTAATGTCACATACCATAACCGGAAACGACACTACAATAAAGTTTGCAAACTTAGCGGAGGCTATAATGTGGCTGAACGAAAACAGCGAAAAGCTCACGTCAGACAATTGCATTTCGGAAATCGTGCTATACACTTCGCAACAATATTATATACGCAAATATTCCGTTGCCAAATCGAGGACATGGATTGGTGACTGGCTGAACATAAAGATCACGTTGACGTTGAGTGACGGAACAAATGTTCCGTTCTCCTATTTCCGTGAAGCTATTATCAGCGGACAGGAGGAAATACAGTTGCCTAACGGTGAGATATTCATAATCCCTCGCGAGTGGTTTGAAAAATACAGCGGACTGCTCATGTTCTCGTCTCCTAACGGCGACTACCTGCGCATTCACAAGTGTCAGTTGGGTGCAGTCAATCCAGACATTTACGATGCGTCATCAGATGACGAGGCCCCGAAGATATTGCAGACTTCGCAGAACACGCCTTCCGGATTTCAAGCCACGTTGCGCGAGTACCAAAAGTCAGGTGTGAAGTGGCTTATCGGCAATCTGCAGAGCAATACAGGATGTTGTCTTGCAGACGACATGGGTCTCGGAAAGACGGTACAGACCATCGCACTGCTTCTCAAGTATAAGGAATGCGACGTTGCGTCTCCAATGGCTGCCGCATCATCGCTTTCGGCTGCGAAGGGTGGAAAAAAGAAAGAGAAGGCTGTTTTTACTGGCGACCTGTTCTCTGACCTCTTCGACGACGATACTTCAAAGAACCAAAATACGGGCTTCAAGACCTCTCTGATAGTGTGTCCGACATCATTGATATACAACTGGCAGAACGAGCTCAAACGTTTTGCTCCAAGCTTGTCAGTGTGTTCGTACGTGGGGACGGTTGACGAGCGAAAGAAGAAGAAGGACAACCTGTGTCTGTGGGATGTGGTACTCACCACATACCGTACTGTAACAAACGACATAGACAAACTTTCATCACTTAGCTTCGGCGTCATCGTGTTTGACGAGAGTCAGATGTTCAAGAACCGTTCATCGCAACTCCACGCAGCAATAAAACTGCTGAAGGCTAACTTTAGAATTGCCTTAAGCGGCACTCCTATGGAAAATTCACTCTCAGAGCTGTGGAGCCTGATGAGTGTCATAAACGGCAATCTACTTGGCGACTTCAAGACATTCCAGAAGAATTTCGCCACTCCAATTAGTGAGAATCTGGAAGACACACGCACAAAGATTCTCAGCAACATTATTGCGCCATATTTTCTTCGTCGCACTAAGGAACAGGTGTTGACCGACCTACCGGAAAGACAGGACAAACTCATTGTGTGCGAGATGAACGAGAGTCAACAGTCCATGTATGAGGAGGAACTGTCAAAGGCTCGAAATCTTGTGTCCACAAGCACGTCTGACGAATTTTCAGTGCTTGCCGCCATAGGGCGCCTACGTCAGATAGCCAATCATCCGTCGCTCCTGGGCCTTGCAGAGGATGACGTAAACTTGTCAGGAAAGACATCGGCGGTGTTCGAACATCTTGAAGCCTTGTACGGCACGAACCACAAGGTGCTTCTATTCAGCGAATATGTGTCATTCCTCACGCTTATAGCCAAAGATTTTAAACGTCGTGGATGGAAGTATGAAATGCTGACCGGTGAGACGCAGAACAGGGAACAGGTCATACAGCGTTTCAATCAGAATCAAGATTGCCAGTTCTTTCTCGTGTCGCTCAAAGCTGGAGGAGTGGGTTTGAACCTGACGAGTGCAGATTACGTATTCCTACTTAACCCGTGGTGGAACAAAGCCGCCGAGGAACAGGCAATAAGTCGCGCGCACCGTATCGGACAACGTCGCTCAGTGTTCGTGTATCGATTCGTGAGCGGGCAAACACTTGAAGAAAAGATACTTAAGCTTCAAGACTACAAGGAAACACTCATTGACACAGTGATGCCGTTCCTAAAATAATTCTTTCGTTTTACTTGCGTGAAGCAAGGGACCAACTCCATGAATACAAAAAACAATGGTTTATATCATCACTCCGTCTCTAATAAAGAGACGGAGCACGAAAATCTTCGACACACTTTAGTCAATCTTTTGAGATTCTGCAAACGCTTTCATTTGGGCTTTATTCTCATCAGAACCAAAATGTATCAAATAGTTATTGATATCAATACACGTTTTCACAATACCTTTCAATTACACGATAACTATAGTAAACGACATAAATAATTTCTAAATATATTTGGCCAGTTCGGAATAATTT
>CALCEL010000116.1 GCA_937900485.1 uncultured Prevotellaceae bacterium | reverse complement strand
CCATAATACCGTGCTATTAGCAAGGCCATACTCCCTGCCACTACAGAGATTCCGATGGTAAAGAAGAACCAGAAGAACCACTGGGCATAATGCCCCAGATAACAACCATCATATTCCTTGTATCGCTTCTGAACCCCAACAACTTCGGTGATGACATGAGCCTTGACGAGACCTGCCTGTCAAACGGCGAGGTCTATACCATCCTGACCAACAAGGCTACTCACGGTGGCAAGGGAGCCTTGGCTGCAATGGTGCGCGGTGTTGCCTCGGATGTGGTGTCAGAGATTCTGAAGAAAGTCCCCCGTGAGCTTCGCCGCAGGGTCAAGACCGTAACGACAGACCTGTCATCTGCCATGATGCTGACCGTGAAGACGGTGTTTCCCAAGGCAATGCTCATCAACGACCGCTTCCATGTGCAGCAGCTGGTGACGGATGCCATCGACCAGATGAGGATAGGCTTCCGCTGGGAGGTTCTTGCCCAGGAGAACAAGGCCATCAGGGAGCACCGAGCCAAGCGCAAGGCAGTACACACAAGAGCGGAGAAAGACCTTATCGGTGAGTGGGAGCCGGAAAGGATGGAGAACGGAGAGACCAAGCCGCAAATCATGGCACGAAGCCGACATATCATCCTCATGCACAAGACGAAGTGGAATGCCCAGCAGCAGGAGAGGGCAGCCATCCTCTTCAGGATATTCCCCAGACTAGAGGAAGCATACAACATCTATCTCGAACTCGTGGACATCTTCAACAGGAAGTCCAAGCCGGCAGAGGCCAGACTCAATCTGGCAAGATGGTACAACAAGATGGAGGCTTTTGGAGAGGACGGATTCAGCAAAGTCATAGAGACCTTTGAAAACCACAACGCAACAATCGTCAATTACTTCGAAGACAGACTCACCAATGCTTCTGCTGAATCCTTCAATGCCAAAATCAAGGCTTTCAGGACACAGTTCAGAGGGGTTGGTGACATCAGGTTCTTTATGTATACTGGCTACACTTTATTCTTGATTAGCTCAAGCCTGACCAACCGAGTAAATCCGCTGAGCCCAAATATGTCAACAACGCCACATCCGTCTTAACGTCAGACGCATTATACCCTACCACATCATCGATGTCCGCATCGAGATGAGAGGTGAGAAATACCGCGCGCTCGTTATGGAACTTTTGTGAGATGACGACAAATGGCCGTATTCCGTACAGATTGATGGTACACCATACAGAGTCGTATGTACGATAGCACTTTCCGTCAAGAATGATCACAGCGGGCGACATGCCTCGTGCGATAAGAAAGGCTCTCATACTGACATCTTCATTGACTCTATCAATTCTATTCTCGTCACCGCTGATGATAAATTTATTGATTTTGTTTCCTTTGTACAATTTCTCGCCGGCATCAACACAATACCGAAAGAACAAATTACCCCGACCGCCAAATCTGGTACGCGGCGACGTACCTAACAACACGCCGTATTTCATGCATGGCTGTTGATTCACGTAGTTGTACAACTTATCGCTCACATTGTAAACAACCACGGAATCACAGATGACAGACAATGAAATGGCGACAAGGAGGAAACCTTAAAAAAGTTACCAGTCCTCCTCAGACCTGAAGCACATATGTTCACCCGTTGCGGGATGAACAAAGGACAGCTCCGCCGCATGCAGGTACAGCCGGTCGGAGTGGTGACCATATAAGATATCACCAACAATAGGACTACCCATGCCATCAGCATGAGCTGAATGAACACGCAGCTGATGTGTACGTCCTGTCTCTGGAACATATTCGACCAGCACGCCCTTAGCGGTGTCTCGTAACACCTCATACTTTGTCGTGGCCCTTTTCCCATGCTCATAACTCACCATCTGTCGAGGACGATCAAAGGGGTTAGGACAAAGCGGCAGCGTGATTGTTCCTTTCACAGGCTTGTCGAGCAAAGCGACATCCCTCTCAAGCAAAGCATGATAAACCTTTCTGGTAACGTGTGTCACAAACTGTCTCTGCAGGCTCTGGTAAGCACTCATATTCATTGCAAGCACCATGACGCCGGACGTGTCCATGTCGAGACGATGAACGATAATAGGTCCATCAGCAGACGGAAACAGTGTTCGCGCTACGGACAGGACCGACGGCACGCCATCCTCCTTGCCTGGCACGCTCAGCAATCCAGAAGGCTTGTCAATCACAGCCACATCGTTGTCAGAATATAAGACCTTAATTTTCTCCGCCGCCTTCCGGCTTCTCTCAATCAGAGGGTTCTCATCCACATAAAGCCCCTCGAGCATATGCTCAAGAATAGGCTTGCACTTGCTGTTGCATGAGGGATAATAGTCACCCTCCACCCTTATGACATCTTTTGGAGACGCTCCCATCCAGAACTCCGCCATACAGACTGGAGTGTATCCGTTGGCGTAGGCGAATTGCAGAAGCTTTGGAGCACAGCACTCTCCCGCACCGCCTGGAGGCACACCGACCACACACTTTTCTTTATTGCGATACTGATCCTCCGTCAGAGGAGCCTTGCGGTCACGGAATATTTCCAGCAGGTTCTTCTTCTCGCCCCTTGAGTTCATCATCTCGAAGTGCTCAAAGACCCAGTTTTGCAGGTTTTGAGATTTTCGTTTTCGCTCCTCCCTCAGTCGTCCGATTTCCGTCACATCGTCCTCACCTATGAGTCTGATCTTCTCATTCAAAGCGGATATCTCAGACTCTTCCTTCCTAAAATATCCATTCTCGTCTTGCAGGTCAAGGACAGGCGGAACGAAGCCTTCGTGATGATAGCGGCCTTCGAGGATGCCAGAGAAAGCCTTCAGGAAAAAAAGACCATCGTGTGTCCTGACAACAAGAACTCCGAACATTTTCCCGGATTTTGTCAGAGATGGAAAACGTTCTCGTATATCGTCTTTTATGGACTCCGCAGCACTTACGCACAGGTCATGCGGCTCATAACAAAAAGGATAGGTAAAGCGGAGGGGGCTGGAGACATATTTAGAGTCCAGCGGAAGTCTATGCAGAAAATTCTTCATCTCAGCGTTAAATGATAGCATCCTTGTTTCAGCTCATACTTGACGTAGCATCTGTCATCATCCCTCAAATCTCTCAGCACCTCGCTAAGCACTTGCTTTAGAGTCTCGTTCCATCGCGTGTGTGCCATACCCGCTTTGTGATGTCCGTCAACAGGCACGAAACGATTATAGGACACGTCAACAGTAGTACCATAGCAATGGCATGAGTTTTTTGTGGCATTACCATTTTTCTTTCGTAACCGCCTCACGTCATCACCAGTTCTCAACACCGACGTGACGACAAGCATGTGGGGTCTCAGCCCTTTCATGCGAAGGGAGTCCAAGAAGTTCAGACCTATGGTGTTAAGCAGATGCTGCGCCTCAGGAACGAGGTACGGCATGGAGTGAGACAGGTCATCGACCGTATAGAAAGGCGAGCTGCTGATGTCCACCAGCTTATGAGAGTTGACAAGACGAGCCACCTCCCGTCTGGATGTGACGGGAGACACTCCATTCTTCTTCGCGCTTTTAATCTGAACGTCATTCAAGTCAGGAAAACATTTGTCGTAGCTCCACACTCCTTTTATCTCATGTCTATAACCCGTTGACACAAACAAGTCGCCGGCGGCTGGAGACTCTTCCTTTTCTGACGTCACACGGCAGCTGTCAGCGTCGAGGACATCGGTCAATGACGTGTGGGACGACTGTTCCTCTGCTGCGTCATTCTTATAGTAAAGAGACGTGTCAATACCTAACGCATACTTAGACAGCAGAAACAGGACTACCGAAACCACGAAAAAAGCAATAAACTTCCTTTTACTCCTCACTACCCTTTTATCTTTATCTGACATGGCTTTTTAGTTTCTACCTGATATCTCTATCAATTTTCTAATCTTATCATTAAAGTCATCAGCCTCGAGCAACTTCTCAATCTCAACATGCATCCTGTACCTCCAATAATGTCTTGGCTCCGAAGGGACATTGATACGCTCACCGTCTATGTCAGCAGACCTCACGTTCTCATCCATCGACGTCCAGTCCTGGAAGGACAACAGACACATGACGGAAGGAGAGAAAAGATGACGTGACACAATCTCCTCGCACAGCCATGACGGAGCATCGGCAGGCGCCTTGCCGTCTTTATGCAACGCTGTCTTATAGAATCTCTGTGCCCGCTGATTGTCCTCTTTCCACCAGAGACGCAAAGGAGACATGTCGTGAGTGGATATTGTGGCGACGGATCGGTATGGGTTATCATGCAGCAACCCGAACTCCATGCCTTCTTTCTTCGGCATAGTCTGAATCTCGAGACTGAGCATGCGCAGAGAGTCGAGCACGAGAGGCACGCACGAAGGCACCATGCCCAGGTCCTCAGCACAGCAAAGCATGTCAGTGGACTGTGTGAGAACAGGCAGTTTTCTCATCGCCCCCTCATACCAAAAGTCATTATGACGCCTATAATAGAAGTCATCATACAATCTGTTGAAAGCCTCTCTCTCCTGAATCGTCAGCATCTGGAAAGCGTAATCACCTTGAGCCGCTATCCTAGGATGATACAACTCAGGGTTCAGCCTGTCAGGAATAAACAAAACACTGTCTACAATCTCATACAAGCCATTTCGTATGGCGACATTCTCGTCACCAGTCTTTCCCTCAAAGTAATGCTCAATCTTACGTTGAGTGTTGTACTCTTCCCTGAGGTCATATCTACCGTCTGTTCTTCTGTATAAGAAAACAGACTTGATGACATCCTTGCGGTAGCCGAAGACATTGTCGAGCAGGTCCTCGGTGATGACGGGCTTAGTCATCAGGTCCTTTTGGAATCTTATGCCATATTTCTCTATCTCATTGACACTCATCGGCAAGGAAGGAGAGAACTGTCCCAACAGTCCGTTCACACTTGTAACTGGAATCTCCCATATACGGAAAAAACCCAGGACATGGTCAATCCTGTAAGCGTCGAAAAACTCAGACATCTTACGCAGACGATTTCTCCACCACGCATAGCCATCCTTTCGCATCAGCTCCCAGTTGTAAGTCGGGAACCCCCAGTTTTGTCCGTTGGCGGAGAAGTTGTCTGGCGGAGCTCCAGCCTGACAGTCGATATTGAAAAGCTCTGGATCGGTCCATGTCTCCACACTTGTTCGGCAAATACCTATAGGTATGTCACCTTTGATGATTACACCTTTACTTCGGGCGTATTGATGTGCGTCGGTCAGCTGATTGTGCAGACAATACTGGATGTACATATACAGTCCGACCCCCCTTCGCACTTTCTCATCATCCCTCATGATCCGATCCAGCTCTTTCTTGTCATATTGTCCGTGATGTTCCCACTTATGAAAGTCCGCAGTTCCATATTTGTCACGGAAAAAACAAAACAGAGCGTAAGCGGGAAGCCAATGAGCATTGTCACTGAGATACGTCTTGAAACTGTCGGAGTCGAACACCGTTTGTCGTTCCTGCTCGTATACCATCCTCAGATAACTCATCTTCAGAGAATATACCTTCTCGTAGTCAACGACATTTTTTCTGTTCAGTTTATGCTGGCGCATAAGGAACCTCTCCATCTCATAATTATCCTTGACCTTTGGTAGGGAGGAAAGGTCACAATATATAGGATGTAACGCGTAGACGCTAATGGCGTTGTACGGATAAGAGTCCGTCCACTGGCCGGTAGTTGTGGTGTCATTGACCGGCAATATCTGTATGACGTGCATATCCACTTTCTCAGCCCAGTCAATCATTTTCTTCAGGTCGCCGAAGTCACCGACGCCATAACTGTTGGATGTCCTTAGAGAAAATACAGGTATAACTACTCCAGCCGTTTTCCACTTTGCCAGCTCTAAGTCGAGGTTAGTGTCTGTCTTAATCCACATCTGATGCGGGAACAGACGTACTGGCTTAATCTTCCTGTTGGCACCTTTCTCCCACAACAGAATATTACCGTTCTCATCTGTTATGACATACTTATACTCCAGCTGATTATACAGGATAGAGGCGTCAACATTACAAAGCCATTCTTGTTTTCCGGATTTTGTCATACGGACAGGTCTCGCCCATGAGCCAAGTTGTGGCACGTTACCGCACACAGCTAAATACTGGTCCTTTCTGAGCCGCGGCTCGACAACCCTAAGCTGAAGGGTCTCCTGGTAGCACGTTGACGCAGGTGAGTCCTCATGATATCCTACACCCTCAGTATATGCGGACGAGAACAACGGGAGGTCATCAGGTATCGGGCGCCAATAGTCATTGATAAGGTAGGATTCCGTTGAGTTGTCAATGCTTATACGATGGGGAGATAGACTCCACTCCGTCCACACCAACTCATCATTGCGATACATGGCGTACTTATACTCCACAGACACGTACGAGCCGGCGTTAAAGGTAATCTCGCTATCCCATGTCTTGCCGTCAAAAGTCTCCATCGGACAAACGACGTTCTTTTGTATTACACCATCTTTATTTATGAATTCCACATGAACCCTGAGATCTTCTCCCCACTTCGTGTTATACTCTATACTGAAATGTATTTTCATAATATTTCCGGACTTGTATTTAGCATAATGCAAATATAGTTTTTTTCGTTGAAAAGACTCATGCGGACCGTCTTTTTTTCCATGCTTTACAGTCATAACTATATAAAGACGACAACTGCCTGGCAGATTATTTCTGCCAGGCAGTTGTCAACACTTCATCCTCTTATTATATTGGCATGGTTACCTTCTTCAACCACACCTTATGTTCTTCGTCCAATCTCGGCTCGAGACGTTCATACACGTTCCGCTGATATTTGTTAAACCAGCTCTTCTCATCATCTGTGAGCATATCGACAATTATCGCGTCAGTAAGCACTGGGCAGAGAGTAAGATGCTCGAATGTGTAATACGGTCCAAAGGTTAATCCACAAGCTTCGTCCGCCTCGCACTTGTCCGATGCGTTGTCTAACGCTTTGCCGTCCTTGTCTAAGAACGAGGCGTTGACGACGAGCATCGTGTTCTCATGTCTCACGCCATGACTTCCCTCAATGTATATTCCAGGCTCATCAGTGATAATCATACCAGGTAGTAACGGAGTAGGTCTCCACTGCATTCTGAACTGATGAAGGTCTATCGCCTCATGTACAGACATGAACTGCCCGACGCCATGACCTGTTCCATGAAGATAGTTAATGCCGAACTTCCACATAGGCTCACGCGCCAAGGTGTCAAGCTGAGTACCGCACGTTCCTTTGGGGAACACCGCTCTACCGAGGTTTATCCACCCCTTGAGAACAAGAGTATAGTCACGTCTCATCTCCCAAGTGAGGTCACCTAACGGAATTGTTCGCGTGATGTCCGTCGTTCCGTCAAGGTATTGAGCTCCCGAGTCAATTAGCAAAAGACCTTTTGGGAAGACTGGTATGTCTGTCTCACTTGTCGGCTCGTAGTGAACGATAGCGCCGTGGTGAGCGTAACCCATTATACTCTCGAAGCTGACTCCCATGAACAATGGCTGTTCGGCGCGGCACTCTTCCAGTTTCCTCGACAAGGACAGCTCTGTCTGCCCACCTTTCGGGACATTCTCAAGCGTCCACTTTATCCACTTGACCATGGCCACGCCATCCTTCTCCATGGCATTACGGAACCCTTTGATCTCCGTCTCATTCTTATATATAAGCATCCGTTCTATCGGAGACTCGCGGAACACAGGATGTTGAAGGACGGAATATGTGGCGTAGTTGGTCTTGTCACGTTGACACAAAACTGGTGATGTCAATGACGCCAATGCCTCCAAGACTTTGTCGTAGTCAAGTATCGTGACACCCTCATCGGAAAGGTAGCTTGCCACCTCGCCCGTCACCTTGTCTTTCTTGACGAATAAAGTGACAGTGTCAGATGTCAAGAGAAGGTATGAGACAAAGAAAGGTGTATAGAGTATATCGTCACAACGCAGATTCAGCGTCCATGCAATCTCTTCTAAAGAACTCACAAACAGTGCGCTGCCACCTATCCTCTCCCTTATCCTCGCGATCTTATGAGAAGCACTCTCACCAGTGTATTTCAATTCCTGTATAAACAGCTTTCCATCCGGCAACTGTGGCCTGTCAGTCCAAATCTCACTATAAGGATCCACGTCAGTTCTGAGCGAGAGACCATATTCCGCCAACTCGTTCCTCAGCTCTTCAACAGCTTCAACAGTATTCACCCAACCGTCCACTGCCACCGTGGCTGACTTAGGTAGAGCAGCACCGAGCCATTCGGTGACAGACGGAGTACCATCTATCTTCTCTTTGTTAAGGACATATTCTGTTCCCGACAATTGCTGTTCCGCCTGCAGGAAATACCTGGAGTCCGTCCACAGCGCCGCCTTGTTGCTCGTCACCACTGCCGTTCCCGCACTTCCCGAGAATCCGGATATCCATCGTCTTGACTTCCATCTCTCAGGGACATACTCTCCGGAATGAGGGTCTGTACTTGGTGTGACGAATGCGTCAATCCCCTTCTCTCTCATTAACAGACGTAACTGAGAAACACGCTCAGTAACCACATTTTTCATAATATACCAATTTATTTTGATTGTCTAAAGAACAATATACGTTTACAATACACTACGATAACGATATACCCGATCAGAGGTATAATAAAAGGTATCACAAAAGATCCAGTGCTGTCCGCCACATACGCCATTAGCAGAAAGACACATCCTCCTAACGGCGTCATCATCAGCACAGACGAAGCAGACTTGGTAAGTTTGCCCATACCCTTGAGAGTAAGAGCAAAGATTGTCGGGAACATTATCGCCTCACAGAAATAATTCAGCATGAGGAAGACTACAGGAATGTAGCGAGACAGTGACTCCGTCTCTCCCTTCTCTGAGACAGACGTGGTGATAACGCAGATGATACTTACAACGCTACCTATAGCACAATAATACAGCACTTTCTCAGAAGGAACAGTCCTCATTACCCAACTGCCGAAGAACCTTCCGGTCATGAAAATAAAGAGTGAGAAAGACAATATATAAGAAGCGGTATCAGAGTTCATCCACCCCATACCCGTTGTGAAATTGACGAAGTAACTGTTGATGCTTATCTCACTTACCTCATACGAGAAGAGCGCAAAAAGTCCGAACATGAACTTACGACTTCTCAAAAGGCTCATGATATTACTCAAGCCAGAATCGTCAGAAAACTCGAACTCCACCTCTTTTGTCACGCCTTTAGAGTCTCTGTTAATCTCCGGCAGGTCACAAAACATGAATATTATCGCAACTAATATTACTATAAACCCCATAATGGTATAAGGGAAAGACACATCCTCTGAATTTCCTCCGAAGAGGAAAGCTCCCATGATGAGAGGAGCCAGGCTGCTTCCAAGTCCATTAAAGGACTGTGACAGGTTCAGCCTTGACGTAGATGTCTCTTCGCTACCCAATTCTGTCACATACGGATTTGCTGAAGTCTCAAGGAACGCCAAACCGCAAGCAATGATAAAGAGACAGATGAGGAAAGCCTCCAGCGTGTTAATGACGACACACGGAATAAATAAAAAGGAGCCGAAGGCAAACAACAACAAGCCGAATACCACCCCCGAACGATAGCCGAACCTGTTGATAAACAGCCCGGCGGGTATAGCCATGAGGAAATACCCGAGATAAGTCACCACCTGTACAAACGCGGACTCTGTGATGCTAATGGACAGAGAATCCTGAAAGTGTTTATTGAGTACGTCGAGAATAGCTCTCGCAAATCCCCACACAAAAAACAGCGAAGTTATCAGTATAAAAGGTACTATGTGTCTTTTATCTGTTATTGACCTTGGTGATATCACTCTCATAATAATTATTCCCGGAAACGTCAATTATTATTATTATTATTTGCCTTCTCAGCCTGCATGCGCTCTTTCATCTCCCTCTTAAGCTTCTTACGCAGATTATTCTTTGCCGTGATAGACATCTTCTTAGGTTTTTCGTACGTATCCTTATGGCTTACAGGAACCAATACAATACGTTCCCTACTCTTATACTTATCCGCTTTTGTCTGCTGAGACATGATTGCATTATCCATGTCGAACTCTCCGAACTTGATTTCCGTGAAGTCAAAGATATCGTCGCTCGAATTCTCGAAGTCATGATAATTAGGTTCTGGCATGACAGGTATCGCCGTGATGTAAGTGTTATTTATCAGCCTCTTCACGTCGAGGTTACGTGTGAGATCGCTACCTTCGTACATCCCTTGCACAGCCTCACTCTCATTACCGTACCTGTCGACTGCAGTCACAGCGAAATACTTTTTAGTGGCTGTGAGGTTCTCAATGACAAGCGAAGTGCTCATCACACGTCCGCAGATAAGATTCTCAGAGTTCTTAGTGTCAACAGGGTATGTTCTTGACCCGTACACGTTATACGTCACATAGTTATGAGGAGAAGACGGTATCGCCATCGTTGACGGAGCATAATCGGTAGACTTCTCCCAATGTATTCTCTCCGCCGTAAATCTCAAGTCTGTAGGCTTAGACGGAGCTATAGTGTCCTGTTGCCATATCATTCGCGGAGTCAAGGCAGGATACATATACAGCTCATCATGGCAGCAGTCATACAATCCCGCAACATCTCTCGTGAGAAAATCGCTTCTGAAAATCGCCTGGCCTCCGAGTCTTGCTCTTCTTGACTCAAAAAACTCAGCCCTGACGTCATTAATCTCCCAGTTTCCCTCCTTTGGGTCAAGGAAATACACGCCAAGTCCCGGACAGACAAGTCGTCCTCCACAATTCTGAGCCCAGTCATACATGAACGGGAAGAAATTACCATTCTTGAAATACATCATCGGGAACAAAATATCCTGGATACCTTCTTTCAGCCACTTCACAGGGTCCTGGTACACAGCGTCCAGACAATTCCAGCCTGAGGCGTCATGTCCAGTCAGCGACCTGTATTTACCCACCGGACTGCTGCTGAGTTTCACCCATGGCTTAACAGCCTTGACCCTGTCGTGCACCTTTCTCACGATGCGAGTGATATTATCACGTTTCCATTCGGCAACGCTCTTACTAGTCTTTTGTTTGTCATAAAACTCATTATCGGAGAAGTTGTATGTCTTTTCCGGATAACGTATATAATCGAGGCTAATACCATCCACATCATATTTCTCTGCTATCTCTCGGCAGATGCTAGCGATGTAATCCGCCGTCGCCGGGTTACCAGGCATCATGAAGTAGTCTCCTCCAGCCTTTTTGCACAGGTCAGGACGTCTCATCGTCACCGAACCTTCACCATATTGCCTCTGGCGTCCTTCCTTATCTACGGGTATAGAAACCACCCATGCGTGACACTCCATACCTCTTGCGTGACACTCGTCAATACAGAATTTAAGAGGGTCGTATCCGGGGTCAATACCAGGTTTTCCAGTAAGACACTCATCCCACGGCTCATACTTTGATGGGTACAACACAGTACCCCTCAAACGAGTCTGAAACAACACCGTATTAATATGCACATATTGAAGATTGTCAAGTATCTCACGCAACTCATTCTTTTGTTTCTCAATACTTTTCTGGTCGATAGCCTTAGTCCTTGGCCAGTCAAGTCCAAGATAAGTGGTAAGCCATACAGCACGTATCTCGTGAAGAGGTTGCTTATTATCATAAGAGAAAATGCTTTGCTGAGCATTTGAATTCAACACACTAAGGAGCAACATTACAAAACAAAAAGTTCGCATGCGGGTATTATTCATTTTTATAAGTTAATTTGTTTGCAAAGGTAACAAATAATTACTAATTTTGCCGCAAAATACACATATTTAATTTAATTTATATCTTATAATCATCAAAACGCAAGTATTTTAATAATTATAAAATCGTCGGACAATGTACACTTTTCTCATGTCAGTCCTGCTATTGTTAGTGGGATATTTCATTTACGGAACAATTGTAGATAAGATTTTCGGGGCAGACCCAAGCAGAAAAACACCATGTTACTCGTCAGGCGATGGCGTTGACTACATTCCAATGCCCACTTGGAAGGTTTTCCTTATTCAATTTCTCAACATAGCCGGCACTGGTCCAATCTTCGGAGCCATTCAAGGTTTCCTGTTCGGTCCGTCAGCGTATATCTGGATTGTGTTGGGCTGTATATTCGGCGGTGCAGTACATGATTTTCTGTCCGGCATGATCAGCATCAGGAAAAACGGCGCCAGTCTTCCAGAGATTGTCGGTGATGAGCTCGGCGGTTTAGCCCGTCTGTCTATGCGCGTTTTGTCACTCATACTCATGATACTCGTGGGAGCAGTATTCGTGACCACACCTGCGGGCCTGATCGCAAACATTATAGACAACGGCTCGATCCTCAGCAACCCGACCTTCTGGGTGTTCCTCATATTCCTATACTACATCTTAGCCACGCTTCTTCCTATCGACAAGCTCATTGGAAAGATCTATCCGATATTCGGCGTCGCATTATTGATGATGGCAGTGGGTGTAGCCTATGGTATATTCACCACAAACGGTTCAATGCCGGAGATAACAGAGGCATTCTCCAACCATCACCCTCACAGCTCCATACCGATCTTCCCGGGATTATGTATAACCATAGCATGCGGAGCCGTCAGCGGATTCCATGCCACCCAGTCACCGATGATGGCACGATGCATCAAGAACGAGAAATACGGAAAGCCTATATTCTACGGAGCGATGATCACCGAGGGATTTGTGGCGCTCATCTGGGCCGCCGCCTCAATCAAGTTCGCAGACTCATTCGACGTCAGCCAGTTCAACATGTCAGACAGCGCCACACCATACGAGAAACTGTGGGCAATCATGACCAATGGCGGCACGACAAACCCGAACCCAGCCATCATAGTTAATAAGATATGTTCCACATGGCTTGGCACTGTAGGAGCCGTTCTCGCCATCTTAGGTGTGGTGGCAGCGCCAATCACAAGCGGTGACACAGCCTTCCGCTCAGCGCGTCTCATCGCTTCCGACTTCACACATTACAGTCAGGACAAGATATACAAGAGAGTCTTACTCTCTCTGCCGATATTCGTCATAGCGGGCACACTGATGTTCGTGAAGTTTGACATTTTATGGAGATACTTCGCATGGTTCAACCAGACACTGTCCATCTTCACACTCTGGTCAGCGTCCGTGTGGATGTACAAGCACTGCAGACAATATGAAGGTGCGAGACGTTACGGATACATCATCCCTGTAATCCCTGCGATATGGATGACGTCGGTATGCTCCACATACATACTGATAGCCCCAGAAGGATTAGAATTACCACACAGCATAAGCTATGCCATAGGAATCGGCGTCACATTAATAACATTTGCAGGATTTATTTACTGGACACTAAACTACAACAAAAAAACTGAATAATGAAAAAGTACAATTGGGTACCTCTTGCGTTCTTCGTTACAGGATGCGCATTCTATATTTATTATGGTATAACATGGAACGCGTGGATGGACAACTTATATAAGTTGGTCATTTATGCCTTCATACTCGTAGCCTTACACTGGGCACTAAAGAAAAAGGAGGAATACAAGAATACAGACAACAATGGTCTGTGAAGAACAAGGATAAACAAAAAGACAATGAAGAAATCACTTATTTTTCTAATTACATTTTTATGCTGTCTGTCCATGTCAGCGCAATTTGAGAAGGGCAAGAAATATCTCGGAGCTAATCTTAACGGCTTAGATCTCTCTTTTAACAACAAGACGGATATGTCGTTCGATGTCGGCGCCAATGCCGGATACATGATAGAGAAAGACCTTCTCCTTTTAGGCACGTTCGATGTCAACTACTACGATTCAGACATACAATATTTCAGATTAGGGGGAAAACTACGTTATTTCTTCGATAATTGCGGAATATTTGTGGGCGCCGGAGCCAATTTCATCTCCAATCACAACTTATATGATGACTTTCAGGTGACGGCAGAATTAGGTTACTGCTACTTTTTGAACAGAAATCTGACTATTGAGCCAAGCATAAGATATGACCTTGGTTTCTCTGAGTCAGGAAGGACATTAGGATTCGCAATTGAACTCGGTTGTTTTTTTTAAATAAATTTATCATGTTATCAGTAGAAGAATTAAACGACAAACTTATAGACCTCGCTTTTTCAGAGGACATCGGTGACGGAGACCATACCACACTTTGCTGCATCCCGGCAGACGCTGTTGGCGAAAGCAAATTGTTGATCAAAGAGGAAGGAATCTTCGCAGGCGTGGAAATTGCCAAGCAAGTGTTCAACCGTTTCGACCCGACATTAGAAGTTGAGGTATACATCAACGACGGCGCTCACGTGAAGCCGGGAGACATCGTGATGTCAGTGAAAGGCAAGGAGCAGAGTCTGTTACAGACAGAGAGACTCATGCTGAACATACTGCAGCGTATGTCCGGCATTGCCACAATGACACACAAATACCAACAGGCGCTCATCGACGCCGGCACTAAGACACGTGTGCTCGACACAAGAAAGACCACTCCTGGAATGCGTATGCTTGAGAAGGAGGCTGTGAAGATCGGAGGAGGCATGAATCATCGTATCGGACTGTTCGATATGATTCTGCTCAAGGACAACCACATCGACTTCTGCGGCGGTGTGCATAACGCCATCTCAAGAGCAAAGCAGTACTGCAAAGACCACAATAAGGACTTGAAGATCGAGTGTGAGGTACGCAACTGGAAAGAACTGGACGAGGCTCTCGCTGAAGGTTGCGACCGTATTATGTTTGACAACTTCACTCCGGAAGACACGGAGAAGGCCGTAAAAATTGTCAACGGAAGAGCTGAGACAGAGTCAAGCGGCGGCATAACTTTTGACACTATGATTCCATACGCAAAAGCAGGCGTCGACTTCATCTCATTCGGAGCATTGACACATTCCGTGAAGGGACTTGACATGAGCTTCAAGGCTGCTGGAAGTGACAAGCTGATTATCAAGTGACACGATTACTTTCCGTATGTCTTATCAACACACATCATTGACACTCACCCCGTGGCCATCACGACATGACGTGAAGTGTACATATATGTAATGTGTATCCATAAGACATACGGAACAGATATCACACACATAAATCAGACACAAACATTGACTACCAGTAACACCAAAATATTATTATCGTATTTGATTGGCATACCAAAGAAACACAATGCGTTACACGACATGATGTGTTTCTTGTTTTTTATAGTATTAGGCAACCTATCCACCAATGCACAATCCGACACATCCAGAGTGTATCGTAACCTGGTACTCATGGACAGTATCTTAACAGAAAAATATAATAATGTAAACATTGACACGAACTATATCCAAAGGCCGTCAGAGAGATTCACGCTGAAGGCGCGTGTCAACATATCTGGTGCGTCCATCGAGACACTCGGACAGTTGAGTGGAGACATTTTCCACACCAAAGCGGAGGCGGACATAAAAAACACGCTTAGCATAGCCGCCACCTACCGGGGTATCACCCTCGGAGCTGCTATAAATCCTGCACTCATAGCAGGCAGATACAAAGACTACGAGCTGAACATCAACTCCTACGGCAACCGTTTCGGCGGTGAGGTGATATACCAGAGAGCCAAAAACTTCAAAGGATATATCGAGATGAACGACAGCTACATCACGGACCTCCCAAATGACATACTTACTGTTCAGACGCTGAATCTGAACGGCTACTACGTCCTCAACTATAAACGGTTCTCTTATCCTGCGGCATTCACACAGTCATACATACAACGGAAGTCTGCGGGAAGCGTGATGATTGGAGCGTCACTTCACGCACAAGACATAAAGAATGTCACGGAGAAACTGGACAACACGTTAGCCATACACCTCAAAACAGTAAACGTGGGCATCGGTTGCGGATATGGTTACAACTTCGTACTCAGACACAACTGGCTCTTACATATATCTTCCCTACCCACATTCATCGTCTACGGCTACAGACGAATGTACATAGATAACGAACGACAGACCATGGACTATAGTTTTCCGGAGGTCATCATCACAGCAAGAGGTGCCGTGGTGCACTCATGGAAAAAATATTTCATGGGAGCGACAATTGTGTACAACTACTCAAAGACGGGACAACAAGAACGTCTAGAGATCAATAACACAAAATGGAGAATCAGGACGTTCTTGGGAATAAGGCTCTGAGAGCCACAAGCCCCTTATCGTGATTGTAAACACACCTCACGATTTTCCGAAACGATTACCACTCATCACTGATACTTTAGTAAAAAACCGACCTGTCATAATCGAGTTATAACAGTGAGAAATACACCTACCGCCATAACAATGAGACTCTTACGCAAGCACAAAACAATGAGACGCACCAATATTTACAGGTGATTTCACCAACCAGGACACCCTATGAGCGAGGTGAAATCAAAAAGAATGAAAAACAACAAAAAGTTCATTCCATTTCGCACATTTTTCATTGTCCGTTTTTCCCACAAAATACCTTGACGTGTGTTCACGGAAAAATGACTTACAGTTTTTTCTCATGTCTTATTCAACGTCTGAAATGCTTAGGTTAGGACGTTGAAAAGTTCAGGTTAGGATTTTAAAAAATTCAGACCTGCGTATAAACTGTATCATAACCTGAGAATTTCAAAAAAGACATATTAAGTTTTTAGATACCTTGGTTTCGAAATATCAGCAAGTTAACCTATTTATACTCAAAAAGTAAGCATGGGAAATTTCGTCACTCCATAATTTGTCCATTAATCCACTATTATCAATTGACACAAAGCACGTGAGAGGATACGTTATAATGTGTTGAAACTATAGAAATAATAGAGCGGATTAAAAAACATAATGATAAAAAGAAGAAAAGAAAACAAGAAGAATGTCAGTGACACGCCACGTAAGGAACAATTATATTCATTACAAATCTGATAAAGTCTTGGAATTATGCGTAATAAATGTTAACTTTGCGTTATCATCTTAATATAAACTCCATGAGACATCTGTATATTCTGATTATATTGTTTTCTTTTATCACCGTTCACACTCAAGCTCAGGACATGAACTCCGCTCTTGACGAGCTTGACAAAGTGATAAGACAAAAGGAAAAATACAGAAAAATGATTCTCAATAAAGCGGACAGCATCACTTCGCTCTTAACCAAGGCGGACAGGAAAGACAGCATTGACATTTATTGCGAGCTGTACTCGCTCTACAACAACTTCCAGGTTGACTCAGCACTTCACTACGTAAACAAACTATTGTCGTCACCGGAGATACGCTCCGACAACAATAAAAGTCAGCTGTACTCAATCAAGAAAGCCGTCACCTACGGTCTAATGGGTGACTTCTGCTCATCAATGCAGATCGTTGACACCATCGACATCACACACAGCACTCCAGACATAAGACGTGAGTACTTCTACGCGTGCAGAACCATTTATGGATGGAACGCCGAATTTGTGAAGAACAGACATGACAATTACAAACAGCTGGAGAGACTCACTCAGATGTACCGTGACTCCATATTAGAGAACACTGAATACGGAGTGAGCAGGAATATTGTCTTGGCGGACAACTGCATAGTCAACGGCGATGCTGACAGTGCGATAAGCATCTTACTGGAAATACTATCGAAGTCCGTAGCGGAGCAGAAGGTATACGCCTACTATCTCATGTCTCAGAGCTACAAGATTAAGAAAGACCGGGACAAGTATGTCATGTATCTTGCAATGACCGCCATGTCAGACATCAGAAACGGCATCACGGAATACACCGCCCTACCGGAGCTCGCAAACGTGATGTATGAGAGAGGTGACATCACAAGAGCATATAACTATTTGTTTTGCAGTATGGAGGACGCCCATTTCTGTAACGCTTTCCTCAGGACGATAGAGGTCAACAACATCTTCCCGATTATCGACAAGGAATACAAACACCAGGAGGAAAGAAGACAGCTTTTCGAGCACACTCTGCTCACCGGCGTCAGTGTCCTGACCATCATTCTGATCTTCGGAATATTCTACTTGCAAAATCAGATAAAGAAGAAAAACCTGATAAGGAAGAAATTAGCAGACATAAACAACCGTCTGGAAGAGACCAACGCAAAACTGGCGAGCACCAACGGACAACTGGAAAACGCCAATTCAAAACTCCAACATTATAATACACAACTGGCGGAGAGCTATGACCTTCTTGAAAAAGCTAACGGGCAACTCGAGAACACCAACAAGGTTAAAGAGGAATATATCGCACACTACCTCGGCTTGTGCAGGGAATACATGGACACATTCGAGAACTTCAGGAAGTCATTGCTCAAGATGGCTAAAAACAACCAAAGCGGTGAGATGCTGAAGATGTTGAAGTCCGACGCTATCATTGAGGATGAGCAGAAAAAATTCTACGCTGACTTCGACAAGACATTCTTAAACATACATCCGAAATTCATTGAGGAGTTCTATGCTCTCATCGATGAGGAGATGAGAATGCAGATAACGCCTAAGAAAGGCGAGCTGCTGAGCATCGAGCTACGAATCTTCGCTCTGATACGCTTGGGTGTGGAGGACTCAGCCATGATAGCTCACTTCCTTGATTACTCACTACTTACGATATACAATTACAGATCGAGAATAATTAAGAAGTCGCCTTACAGCAAGGAGGAGTTCATGGCAAGACTGATGGCGACTGAGTAAAACACAGTCATCAGAAAGACCCCGTTCAGCAAGCCAGACATTTGCCCTCGACACGGCTCACCCCACCACACTTTCCGGCAAAACAGACAAATAAGAGAGACAAGGTAATTTATTTTCGCAACCACTTTGTCATCTTCCGTATTTTTCATATTTTTGCATAATATTATGCGGAAAATGGTATTTCTTTTTAGGCTCATATACAGATTCATTGACAAGGTAATATACAATATACATCTGTTATGGATGTTTCTCGAAAAACAGCAACTGGGACATTGTGGGAAGAATGTCATCGTACAATACCCCAACAGACTGAATAACAGGATGTATCTTGGCAACGACGTCAATATTTACGGGAACGGCACTTTTCTCATCGGTCCTAAAGGAAAGTTTATAATGAAAGACCATTCCGGAGCATCTCAGAATCTTACTGTCATAACAGGCAACCATGGACATCTGTTGGGCAAATGGAACAAAGACGTAACCATGAGGAGGCTTAACGACACCGAGACCACGGTGACCGTGGAGGAGGACGCTAGAATAGGAGCTAACGTGACTCTTCTGGCCGGAGTGACGGTGGGGAGAGGAAGCAGGGTCGGAGCTGGCTCCGTAGTCACCAAAAGCATCCCGCCGTATGCCGTAGCCGCTGGCAACCCCGCCCGTGTTATACGGTACATTTTCACACCAGAGGAGATAATAGAGCACGAGAAGATACTCTATCAGGAGAACAAACGATTAGATGTAAGTTACATAAAAGAATATCAAACGTCTTACAACTTGAAATGAGTGAATTATCATACAAAATACCATTCAAAGGTCTGTTGCTGATTCTGTTTGAGCTTGGATTTGGCATAAACATAAACCTCATCGGTAATATTTCCGCAAGTGAGATATTTGTATTCTTCTACACTCTAATCTTCTTGCTGAACGACCCCATGCTCCGTGACCGTTCCTTCTCTCATATCGTACTCCTTTATTCCGGCATTCTTTTCTCACAGATTATCTCAGAGTCTGTCGTCAGCACATCGCTGAACGACTCGTTGAAGGGAATATCCATAACGGTGATCTCATTTTGCCATCTTTATTTCCTCATCAACACTCTGAAACGCTCCAAGAAACTACTGCTGTGGGCGTATATCGGAATGGTGCTCAAACCAATGCTGATGGGTACGACATATAACGGAGACGCACTCATGGCCATCCACGGTCAAGACAACGTGTATATGAAGTTCGTGATCGCACCTCTCGTCATCAACGCTCTGATGATTTACAGCTACTTCTACGACAACAGGAAAACAAGTCTTCTGCTTACGGTAACAGGAATATTATTCATGTTGATGGGTGCAAGGTCATTAGGCTCGCTGGCCTTCATCGCCGGAGTCGTCTCCTACTTCATCATATCCGGTCACCTGACTAATTACAAACATGTGTTAGCGTACGGACTCGTGTCGCTGCTCATCATCTACGGAGCATACGCTCTCTACGTTACAAACGTGCTGACGGGACGAATCACGACTGGAAACAGTGGACAGATTTACAGAACGGAGAATCCGTATAACCCAATTAACCTGCTGAGAGTGGGTAGAACAGAGGCGTTTATCGGAGCCATAGCCTTCTCGGACAAACCACTGTGGGGACATGGAGCATGGAAAAAGGACTCTGACTACGGATACAAGTACACGAACATGAAAAGCCAGTACCAGAATCTCGACAGGTCAGCCTACATGGACGAGCTGGATATCATACCATGCCACTCCATCATCATCGGCTTCGGGTGTTATAACGGCATTTTCGCTTTCATATTCGGATCGTTACTGTTTTTATGGTTCCTGAAGATGGGTCTGGTGAATATGTTCGAGAGTAAACGATACGTCATATTGTTAACGTACTTTTTGATTATCCTCTTGTGGCACTCACTGTTCTCTCCACAGTCACACTTCCGACTCACATTGCCTATGTTCATGTCTTTCATATACGTAAACTACCACTCGTACATCAAGAAGAAAAAACGGATTTCTGTCACTCCTCAAGAGTCTGAGGACAAATATGTGCTTGTCAACGAGTATAAGAAAAGACATAGGTTATAACTTAAACTCTCTGTTATGGAAAAAGACATTTTAGTGTTGACAGCAACTCTTGGATTGAGGAAAAGCCTGTGGAGAACCATAGACTCCGTCAGACGTGTGGGAGGTGAACGTGTACGGCACGTAGTTATAGCGCCTTCGTCTCTGATCTGTGACTTGAGAGAGCAATACCCTGACACGGAGTTCGTGGCGGAGCCGGAAGAGTCAAAGGGGATATATGCGGCCTTGAACTTCGGTTTTCAGAAATACGGCAATGAATACCGATATCTCACATATCTGAATGATGACGACTTCTGGCTTGACGACTTCAAGGAAATAATTGACGAGACGACTGACGGCTCTCACGACATCATTTACGGAAAGACACGGTTCGTCAACAGATATGGTGTGAAAATCGACAGTCAGACATGCTCCGGCAAGTTTGAGGATTTCACAAAACTGTTGCAATGCGGAATAATACTGATGACTCAACAGGCTGCCATACTCAGAACTAAGACGTTTTTCGACAACGGCTGCTTCGACGAGTCTTATAAACTATGCGCTGACACTAAACTGTGGGCACTTCTCTCACGGAAAAACGTGAAGCATAAATACATCGGGAAGGAAGTGGCGGCATACACTATAGACAAGGGACATCAACTGTCATCGGACCATCAACTGCAAGAGAACGAACACAGACGCATTCTTAGTGAGCTGGCTCTCGGCAAACGCAGTGTCAGCCTCACCAGTCTGAGGTTCCGACTGAGTAATATATTGACTTACGCTAAACGAATGCTTGGTCTGAAAGGTTACAGGCATGAACCCGTCACCAACAGAGTGACGCAAGCGATGATTGTACTCCTACCCTGGAGAATAAGGAGATATGTGCTAAACAAATATCTTCTCTACGACTTGTCACCGACATCACACATCGGAGTTTCATTCATCTACCCGAAGTTTCTCAAGATGGATGACGGAGCAAGTATAGGTAATCTGAATGTGGCTATCAACCTCGACGCCGTGATTATGGGAAAGAACTGCATCATCAACAGATGCAACTGGATTACGGGATTCCCTACGGGAACGGACTCTCCGCACTTCGCTCACGACAAGCACAGACGCTCTGAACTGATCATGGGCGATGAGAGCTCAATAACAAAAAGCCATCACATCGATTGCACTAACACTGTGGAGATGGGTGAGTTCGCCGCTATAGGCGGATATAACTCACAAATACTCACACATTCCGTGGACATGTACGAGTGCAGGCAAGACAGCAAACCTATTACAATCGGCAAATACAGCCTTGTCGCCACACGCTCAATCATCACTGGAGGCGCGCAACTGCCCGCTTACTCCGTACTATGCGCAGGAGCTTACCTGGGCAAGAAGCTGGAACAGGAATGGATGATGTACGGCGGTGTGCCCGCAAAGCCTATAAAGGAGATACCAAAAAGCGCTAAAAGATTCAGCAGGAAACAAGGATATATTTATTAACTCACTGAAATGGTAGTCTTACACTATATCCCATCAATCGACGTAACGTCCGGAGGACTGGGCTCATACATGCAGATTATGACACCAGAGCTCGGGAAGTTGGTCGATTTGCACGTGGCCACACACCACACGGAATGTGAGCTGCCATTAGGAAACTGCACACTGCATTACATATCAGGAACAGGAATCAACGTGAGCGGTAAGGTGAGAAATGAAGTCTGCGAACTGATTAAAAACGTAAAACCCGACATCATACATATAAACTGCTGCTGGACTCCATTGTGCGCCTACTTCACGATGTGGACAAAGGAGCTATGCAGAAATTTATGCGTTAAGATTCCTGTCGTGTACGCACCGCACGGTATGCTGGAACCTTGGATTATCTCACACAATTACTGGACAAGGAAACTGCCCGCCACACTACTCTACCAGAAAAAAGCCCTGACCTGCGCTGACTTGATACACTCCACGGCAGACTCGGAGATGTCCAACCTCGCTGCACTCGGATGGAACAAGAATATCGTCGTCATACCTAACAGCGTAGACACTAAGTCCATAAAGATAAAAACTGACTGGACAAAAAAGAAAAAGATACTGTTTCTCTCACGCGTTCATCAGAAGAAAGGTATCAATTTCATCATCGAGGCAGCCTGTCAACTCAAGAAGGAACTGGATGGATACACAATCAGTATCATCGGACCGGGCGAGGAGAGATACTGCAATTACCTCAAATCTCTCACGGAGAAATACGCGGTTGAGGACATCGTACACATAGAAGGACCGGTATTCGGAGAAGACAAGTTCACCTTGTTCAGAAACTCAGACCTCTTCTTGTTGCCTACACACTCGGAGAACTTCGGAATCGTAGTGGCTGAGTCGCTGGCATGCGGCACGCCCGTCATAACCACAAAAGGCACACCATGGAAAGAGCTACAGTCAGAGAGATGCGGTTGGTGGATTGAGATCGGCACGGAGCCTCTCGTCAACGCACTGAGGGACTACCTGCGAAAAACAGATGACGAAATGAGAGAGATGGGTCTCAGGGGCAGAAAAGTCATAGAAGACAAGTACTCCTGCGAAAGCATCGCCGCCAAGTTGTATGATGCATACAAAGAGCTGACGAATACCCCGCTCACGGTACTGCATTACATACCACGCATAGACAAGATGTCAGGTGGTCTGGGTACATATATGCAGCACCTGTCTGAAGAGCTCGGGAAGAAGTGCGACCTGCACATACTGACACACTACGACAAAGACAACCTGCACCTCGTGAACTGCGACATCAACTATCTCAGTTCCATGTGGCCGACTCCTAAAGTGAGAAAGGAGTTCAACAACATCTTAGACAAGGTGAGGCCTGACATTGTGCACGTCAACACGTGCTGGCTCCCGCTGAGTGCCTATTCCGTCATCTGGGCTAAAGAAAAAGGCTATAAGGTCATACTGACTCCTCACGGCATGCTCGACACACTCATAATACGGCATAACTACTGGACACGTAAGATGCCGGCTATTCTCTACTACCAAAGAAAGGCGGTAAGGTCTGCCGACGTCATTCACACCACGTCAAAAAGAGAACAGCGCATCCTACATTCTATTGGATGGAACGAGAACATCGAGATTATACCTAACGGTGTAAACACGAAAGACATATCACTGAATACGGACAGGCACAAAAAGAGATTCATACTCTATCTCGGAAGAATACATCCGCAAAAAGGCATAAGACATCTCATCGAGGCATCCGCAATGATTAAGGACGAACTGAATAGAAACGGATATCACATCGTTATCGCCGGAATGGGAGACGAGAACTACATCAGCAAGCTGAAGGACTTGAGTAAGAAGATGGACGTCTCCGAACTGATTGACTTTGAGGGGCCGGTGTTTGGGAGCACGAAATGGTCCCTGTTCCGTGAGGCTTCCCTATTCGTCCTTCCATCCTACTCAGAGAGTTTCGGCATTGTGGTGGCAGAGGCTCTCATGAGCAAGACACCCGTGATAACCACGCAAGGCACACCGTGGGAAGAGATAGACGGCTCACCCGCATTGTCGAAAGAAGATGAATATGGCAGATGCGGCTGGTGGATAGAGCGTGGCACAAAACCGCTTGCCAAAGCGTTACTCAACTTCCTACACACCAACCCTGACGTGCTGAGACGATACGGGGAGAACGGTGTGAAGCTCATCTCCGAGAAATACGATTGTGACAAGATTGTCAACCAGTTCATGAGTCTATATAAAAAAACAATAATATGGTAGACAGGAAAATGACACAGAAAATTAAGCTTTCCACTTTCTCGACGAATGGATATGACAAAGGGGCGAGACAATATAAGATAATATTATGGTATTTCGTTAACGCTCTGGTGGTCAGGGCGGCCTGGAATCCGTTCATGAGCATAAAGATTTTGCTCCTGCGTCTTTTCGGGGCAAAAATCGGCAAGGGATGTGTGATCAAAAATGAGGTAAGGGTAAAGTCGCCATGGTACCTCACCATTGGAGATTATGTATGGCTCGGAGAGTCGTGCTGGATAGACAACCTTGACCGTGTCGAGATCGGCAACAATGTCTGCATAAGCCAAGGAGCCATGTTACAGACCGGCAGTCACGACTACACAAAAACAGACTTCAGATACCGTAACTCACCCGTCATCATTCGCGACGGCGCCTGGATCGGTGCAAGGTCCGTCGTCTGCCCTGGAGTCACCGTCGGGGAAAACGCCGTGCTGACAGCAGGCAGCGTGGCTACACATGACCTGGCGGGCAACGCCATCTACCAAGGCAATCCCGCTGAAAAGAAAAGAGAAAGAATAATAACGGAACAATAAGTGAAACACACGATGCAAACCTTGTTTTTCGAGCTCATACAGGTGTCCATAGGAAAAAGAGACCATCTCTCACGCATTCCTTCCGAAGAGGAATGGAAAGAGATGTACAGGCTGGCGAACACCCAAGGCATACCCGCTATACTGTTTGGAGGCGTGAAGACTCTACCCAAGGAACAGTTACCTGTGTCCGACATCATTGCCGACTGGATGACGCTGTGCGAGAAGATTGAGGCAGTGCACGAAAAACAGACACGCCTTGCGTCTTTCGCCACTAAGACATTCATGTCTCACGGCTTCCGTACTATAATATTAAAAGGTATATCCCTCGACCGTTATTATCCGAAAGCCTCACTCAGGTACGGAAGTGACATAGACATCTGGATTGACGGGGACAGAAACAAAGTGATAGACTACATATCGTCAGTAAAGCGACCGAGGAGCATCCTATACCACCACTGTGACTTCTCCATTATCCCCGACATGAACATGGAAGTGCACTTCACGCCTTCATTCCTTGCTAACCCTATACATAACAGACGTTTCCAAAGATGGGCGAGAAAGAATGAAGAGCGTCTGCTCAGCAACCATGACTACACGAGAGACGGTTATAACACACCCGACACGAGCTTTAACCTGCCGTATCTCATGACACATCTGTTCAGACACATGTTAGACGAGGAATTGGAGCTAAAGCCATTCCTCGACATCTATTACATCCTCACCACTGAAACGCTGAATGAAAAAGACAAACACAGTTACATGAGTGAACTGAGAGAATTTGGCCTTGACAGATTCACTGCGGGAGTGATGTACGCGCTCGGCGTGGCTTGCGGACTGGACACATCCCTTATGCTATGTGAGCCAGACAAGAAAACAGGAGAGGCCATCTTACAAGAGATATTCAAGGAAGAGAGCGACAAAGGCATTCTGACTAAAAATAAGTCAGACGGCAATCATATAAGACGATTCTTAAAAAGAGAATACAAACTCATGCGTTTCTTCCGTTTCTATCCTTCAGAAATCGTGTGGACACCGTACTGGACCATAAAGATATTCCTGATGATCCATTGGAGAAAACAATGAGAGCGCCATTCCCGCAACTAAGGAATGAGGAAACGCCCCTCACAAAAATCGTCTATCGGAACATCAATCAGACAATGATGACTCTCGGAAAAGTCAATCAGCTCCTTGAAAACGCTGTTCTCAGACAGCAGAGACACATTACCAAACATGAAGAGATGCCGTCTGGCTCGTGTCATGGCGACATTCAGCTTCCTGTCAATTACCTTTCCCCTCTCCTCAAAAGTGTTGTTGATGAGAAAATTCATCTGATACCTATGGTTGACCGTGAAGCCATATAGTATATAATCCCTCTGACTACCCTGAAAACGCTCCACGGTATCAATGGTTATTCCGTTCAGCTCCTCGATGCCAAACATGTCGATTGCGTTCCTTACCAATGAGATCTGATTACGGTAAGGCACGATGACGCCAACCGTCTTGTTGACATCGAAGGCCCCTTTCTCCATCTCAAAGACACGCCTGACCATCGATGCTATCATCTTAGCCTCGTTCGGATTGACCTTGCCGGTCAACGTCTCCTCACAAGGCGGCGTACAGATGAAAGCCATATTCCTTGTCTTCAGCAACACATCGATGGAGTTATCGGACTCATAACTTTCTGGAAGAACGATATCCTGATGCGGAATGACTGGCGAGCCAATAATCTCAAGCCTGTTGTCGTAGAACGCCATGTTAGGGAATGACGCTATTTGCTCATGCATACGTCCCTGACGAGTGAGCATATACACGAAACGGTTATCATACGTGCCATCCTCAAGAGTCAGTCTCTTGATTTGTCTCTCAAAAAATGAGAGTCTGCAATCCGTGAGATTAATATTGATAAGCTCAGGCTCTGTGACGGCTGACTGTGACATGTTCTGCAGCACGACGGCGGGAAGCTGCTTATGGTCACCGATGAGCACTATCCGTCCTATGGAGTTCTCATCGCCATAACGAGCGGACAACAGACCGATGAGATGAGGTTCCAGAATCTGTGAGGCCTCATCAATAATGGCAAGACTGAACTTCTTTATTCCGAGTAAGTGTATATTACTGTTCACCGACGCCGTGGTGCCGCAGAAAACTCTGACAGACTCTATCACGCCACGTACCTCTGAGGCTTTCTTACACTCGGCAAGCCTCTCACTCAGGAAACAAGACTTGAACTCGTCAGATGCCGACATGGAATTTCCTATCCTCACAAAATCTATACAGTCCGTCTTCAGCTTACCACATATCTCATCCACAGCCCTGTTGGTATACGAGAGAAGAAGAACATTGCTACCCTCCTCCAGTAATTCCTCCCTGAGAATATTCAACAAACCGAACGATGTCTTACCCGTTCCCGGAGGTCCTATTACCATAAACATATCCTTGGCGCGTTTTGAGTGACTCACGAGGTCATCAAACTCTCCGTATTCTCCATTAAGAGTCGCTGACGAGTCGTAGGCTAACGGACGAGTGCCAAGTATCATATCCTTACGCTGCTGATTAGAAATGAGGAAACGCTGCATGGACTGGTACAACACAGATGTCGACGACTCGAACAAGTCATGCTCCACAGCCCAAAGCACATCGTCGCCGCAGTTGAACACATGAACGTCCGTCTGACTATTTCTGAGAGCCACCCGCACCGTCTTTGGTGACAGGGACACTATCGACGCTCTGTGCACCATCTGCGCACAGGCATTAGGAATATCGCCCTCATGGTAAGGATAAAGAATGACGATGTCTCCAACGCGGAAGTTTGAGGAGTCAGACGAATACGTGTCATCGATATGTAGCGCGACAGAGTCCACCCCGACCTTACTCACCTCCACATCCGACATGGTCATGCCTAAGAGAATATCGCCAGCGGCAAGCTTATCCTCCAACGTGTTCAGCCAGATTGAAGCGAAGCCATTGTTACCGCCCATGCGGCTTCCCACCTTAGACAACAATTGCTCCGTGGCGATGAAACGTAAGAAACGGAAAAAATAGGCCCTCTCCAGCGGCGTAGCCTTTTGAATAGGCTCCAGCACACTGTTCAGCTCCGGCACTTTCCAGTTGTTCCAGAACTTGTCATTGACAGACGGTCCCCTAAAGTCGCTCGCCTTGACGTTAGCCAATATCTGTATGCCGTCCTTGGCGTATATCATATCACACCAGGTGAGCAAGTTACGTATACGCAAGGCTCTCTGTAACAGCTCTGGAGAGTTAGCCATTCTGACCAACCCGTTCTTATACTTGGAATACAATAAGTAAATCTGCTGTACACCCTTATTGTCGTTGCCGAACTCATAGACATACAACGCGCGGTAGAGAATCAGCTGCACCAGATGTTTCACCTGCGCCGACGGAGTGTCGGCATCCGTGTGTCCCGGCACGAAGGCTCCCTTACCCGACTTCTGCTCCAGTATGACAGCCTTGCCGTCTCTTTCATAGAGGAAGTCCAGACGTCCTTGTATGCCGAGCACCTCGCTGAAGAACGACGGTTCGAGAACGATAGACTCTCTCGGCATCTCTCCTGCCACCTTCGGCAGGTCCTGATGTATCAGCTTATTTATATTCTCTTTTTGAGACCTTGCGTTATCATAGAACTCCCTCACCTTGTCCTGGTATGACATGTCAGGACAAGCCACCATACTGAGGGCATGTGTGTGAAAATACTCATTGACACTATCGGCGAATGACGTCTCCCGCTCATGCACCGTCTCGTCGAGGAACTGTCCCGCAAGATTACCGATATGTATAGGTATCGTAGGCACGTCAATCTTAAGCTTTCCGAGAAGACTGACGTAAGGGCTCTCGATGAGCGCATCGTCGAAGCAGGAGGCAATGGTGGTGATGTTGACGAGATAGTCAGGCTCGAAGATTATCAGCTCAGGCATCAGTACGCCGTCCACAATATGTACCCTGACAAGATTGAGCTGACTGTTCACGCTCACTATCTCATTGAGGTAGCTCCAGTCGGACTTCCCAGAGGCAAGAATGTGTCTGTTGCCCGGTCCGTAACATATCCTCACCTTCTTTCCCAACTGCTCATCCACAGCATTTATGTAATCATGATTCCAAGAAAGGACCATAACTCGAATGAGACTGACGTCATACTCACCTGAGCCGCAGTTCCTCTCCCCTTTCGGGAAGTAACGTCGCAGAGCTTCTGGAACATCCGTCACACCATATACACGGGAAACAAGCTCCCATATTGACTTGAGGTCATAAGGGAAGGAAGTCTCATAGTCAATAGCGGAATCATGCGCCGAAGAGCCTCCTCCCTGAGGGAACAACACACGACGTGTGCTATTCAGCTGCTCCGCCACATCAGGAGTCAGGTCATATTTCCCGACCACATACTCCATCTTCGAGAAGAAACCGGGAAAGACATCGTCCGCGCCGTCCGTCTCCTGCTCCATGAGACAACAGAAGACATGTCTCAGCTTCTCATACCTCTTTCTTATATCAAGCCCGTCAGAACAAGCCTCCGTCAGATGACTGATAAAATCATCCGCGGAGTATACCACCTTTTCCCACATACGTCACTTGATATTACTGGTGTCTATATTCTCCAGGTTCATCAGCTCACGATAAGAGACGTTAAGCATCTGCGGAGTGTACTCAAAGTCCCTGTTCACCGGCCGTCCTTCGTCACTCAGACAATGAGAGAACAGCCAGTCGTATGTCTGACTCATATAGAATATCCTTGCCGGGCGTCCATGGTCAATACCCTTGAGTCGGGTATAGATGAGACGTGAGTCGTCACCCGTCGCCTTTATGGCATTCGCCACTTTGTCGGACTGCGCTATCGGCACAGCCCTGTCTGCCGTTCCATGTATGATCCACAGAGGAAGTCTTGACAGGCCGTCAAGGTTCCTCACACTCGCACCGCCACAGATTGCCATGGCAGCGGCTATCTTATCCGGATATGTGGCGGCAAAGTCAATCGTGCCGTATCCGCCGAGACTCATGCCGTAGACAAAGATACGGGTGGTGTCAACAGGATAATTCTGCTTCGCCCACTCCACAATCTTCCATATCTTCTGCGGATTCCACGCACCGCCCGAGTTCTGCGGGGCAAGGATATAACTGTCTATGCACAATCCCTTCGATATTGCGTTGATAGGTCCATAACGACGCACCTTCTCGAGATTATTACCGCACAGACTCTTACCGTGTAAGAAAATCAGAAGCGGGAAATGAGCGTTTGAATCATGACTACCGCCATCCTCAGGGTCAAGAAACCAGAAATTATAACTTCCGGACACCGTTCCCCGATGAGCCTTAAAGTCGCCACCGGAGTAACAGTTCACACACATCACAAGCGAAAGCAGAATAAGATATATCTTTTGATTCATTATATTCAGTTATTAAACATGTAAACAAACATTCACTTTCATGTGTTCATCATTCTGTCAGCACATAAGAAGAAAAGACACGGCCGTAGGAACCGGTACCGCAAATTTAGCTATTTCTGTCTAATTATTGACATCCTCAGTTTTTTTTCTCTCACGAGCCGACACTAAAGGCTACTCTTGCCGTTTGTGCAAGCTACGGCAAGAGATGCCAAGACATTGCTATTTACACTTAGCTTGCATGAGTACGGTCTGCAATTCTGTTAGGATGCCTTTTATAGCCTTCCGACGTTCATCTCTCCATTCCTTCTGACCGAAAGCGGGGATAGGCTTTTCAAGTTCTTTCTGTATTGCATCAACGACATTCTTTACAAGTGGGTTCGTTTTCAGTACTGGCACAATAAGATCTTCCTCCTTGATGTCCAATGCCGCAGTATATTCTTCCATTTGAGAAATAGTGCCATCCAACTTATCCTTATGCTGCTCCTTGTTTTGTATCTCACCCTCTAATTTGTACTTATGCTCTTCCAGACGTTCATTTAAAGCATGGAGGGATAGATGATTTTCAGATGAATACATCGGATAAGTAGTAACAAAAGAAAAGAACGGTGATGTGCTGACGTGAGGCGGTAATACCACAACAAAGAAAAAAGGTATGTCATGATGACATACCCTATGATATACCTAATTCTCACTGAATGCGTTGACATACAAAAGTATGCCGAGACACCAGTCAAACTATGTGACGTATTAAAACTCAGCAGTCTTTGGTGTGCGTGGGAATGGTATCACGTCACGAATGTTTTGCATTCCGGTAACAAACAGGATGAGACGCTCGAAACCGAGACCAAATCCACCATGAGGACAAGAACCGAACTTTCTTGTGTCGAGGTACCACCACATATCCTTCATAGGAATGTTACGCGCGTTAATCTCACCGATGAGTTTCTCATAGCTCTCCTCACGTACTGACCCACCGATAATCTCACCGATCTGAGGGAACAAGACGTCAGTACCCTGAACAGTCTCCTCCATCTCCTTGCCATCGAACACAGGCTTCTTCTCATCGATCTTCATGTAGAACGCCTTGATAGACTTCGGATAATTAGTCATAATGACAGGTTTCTTGAAGTACTCCTCAACGAGGAAGCGCTCATGCTCAGAAGCGAGGTCGTCACCCCAGTTACATGGGAACTCGAACTTCTTACCATCCTTAATCGCCTGCTGAAGGATCTCGATACCCTTCGTGTATGGCAGTCTGACGAAGTCTTCTTTGATGACGCCTTCGAGACGCTCGATGAGACCCTTATCAATCATCTTATTGAGGAACTCAAGATCATCCTTACAGTTGTCCAAAGCCCACTTAACACAGAACTTTATGAAATCCTCCTCAAGGTCCATGAGGTCGTCCATGTCTATGAAACATACCTCTGGCTCGACCATCCAGAACTCGGCGAGGTGGCGAGGAGTGTTACTGTTCTCAGCGCGGAAAGTAGGTCCGAACGTGTATATCTGTCCGAGAGCCGTAGCGCCAAGCTCACCCTCGAGCTGTCCTGAGACAGTCAGCGAAGTTTGCTTTCCGAAAAAGTCGTCGTCATATATGATAGAGCCGTTCTCATCTTTTTTCAAGTCATAGAGATTCTTAGTAGTGACCTGAAACATCTGACCTGCACCCTCACAGTCGGACGCTGTGATCAGAGGAGTATGGAAGTAGAAATACCCGTGCTGATGGAAGTAAGTGTGAATAGCCATCGCCATGTTATGACGTATACGCATCACGGCACCAAAAGTATTGGTACGCAGACGCATATGTGCATACTGACGCATGTACTCGAACGACTGACCCTTCTTCTGCATAGGATAGTCAGACGGGCACTCTCCAAACAACTCGATTTTAGTGGCCTGAACCTCGACAGCCTGACCGCTACCGATAGACTCCACCATCGTGCCGACTACAGAGATACAAGAGCCAGTAGTGATCTTCTTGAACATGTCAGGGTCAAACTTCTCCACGTCAGCAACCACCTGAACATTATTGATAGTTGATCCGTCATTCAAAGCGATGAAGTTTACTGATTTGCTGCCACGCTTTGTTCTGACCCACCCCATAACAGTAACCTCTGATCCATAATCTTTACGCTGGAGGAGGTCAACAATCTTTACTCTTTTCATTCCTATTATATTTATAGAAGACTATATTATCCGACCGCAAACGACACGATAATAAAGATGTTCTGACTCCCAATTGAGTGGGCAACCAGAACATCATAATAATATAGTCAATGATTACTCAAAACTACCCATATGTAGCATGGCCACCTCCTGCTCAGTGAGGAATCGCCAGTCACCACGTTTCAATCCCTTCTTGGTAAGACCTGCGAACATAACACGGTCAAGCTTGCAAACCTTATAGCCGAGGCTCTCGAAGATACGTCTCACGATACGGTTCTTACCAGAGTGAATCTCGATGCCGACCTGCTTCTTGTCTGTGTCGGAAGCATAAGATATTGCGTCAGCCTTGATGTCACCATCCTCAAGTGTTATTCCCTCTGTTATCTTCTGCATGTCAGCCGCAGTACAGTTCTTGTCGAGGTGTACATGATAAATCTTCTTCTTCAAGAACTTAGGGTGTGTAAGCTTACTTGCGAGGTCACCGTCATTAGTGAAAAGCAGAACACCGGTAGTATTGCGGTCGAGACGTCCAACAGGATAGATTCTCTCACGGCAACAGTTCTTAACGAGATCCATAACAGTCTTACGCTGCTGAGGATCGTCTGAAGTAGTCACATAATCCTTTGGCTTGTTCAGCAGGACATATACCTTCTTCTCTATTGACACAAGCTGGTCATGGAAATGTATCTCGTCTGTACGAAGAACCTTAGATCCAAGCTCTGTGACAACATTTCCGTTCACCTTAACCACACCTGCCTGAATGAACTGGTCTGCCTCACGACGAGAGCAAACACCAGCGTTGGCAAGGAATTTATTAAGACGAAGTGGTGCGTCTGGATCCTCGAGGTATTCCTTGTACTCGATTCTCTTCTTCATGCTATACTTAGCATTTGGATTGTAATCAGCTGAGTGCTGACGATAGCCACCACGATTACCACCGTTGTTATAGCCGCCACGGTTGCCGCCGTTGTTGTAGCCATTGTTATAGCCACCACGATTACCACCATTGTTATAGCCGCCACGGTTGCCGCCGTTGCTGTAGCCGTTATTGTAGCCACCACGATTACCACCGTTGTTATAGCCACCACGGTTACCACCATTGTTATAGCCACCACGGTTACCACCGTTGTTGTAGCCACCACGGTTACCACCGTTGTTATAGCCACTACGGTTGCCGCCGTTGCTGTAGCCGTTATTGTAGCCGCCACGGTTACCACCATTGTTGTAGCCGCCACGGTTGCCGCCGTTGTTGTAGCCGCGCTCGCCATAGCTATTCATATCACCGCGACTCTGATAAGAGCCATTCTGGTTGTATGATGAACGAGGACGCTCAGCGTCGAAGCCATTGTCGCTATAAGAACGTTGCTCTCTGTTGTACGCAGGACGCTGTCCATAGTTAGACGGTCTGCGCTGCTCTGTAGCGCCTTCCTCACCGGAGCCACCGAAACCAGACGGACGGAAGCCGCGCTCTGACTGTGAGCTGCTGTAAGCTACACGCTCACTACGGTTGAAACGAGGACGCTGTGGACGGTCATGTCCAGCAGAACCGTAAGAATTTTCACGATTTCCATAAGAATGATAACCATCTCGGCTACCACCATTTTCATTTTCCGAATTTTTATCTGCAGGTTTTCCTGCCTGCCAATCTTCTAATTCACTCATATTAAAAAAAGATAAGATTCCCCGGCTAATCACATACACATTTTTCTTGCCGGAAAAATAAAGATTAAAAAATATAATTCACTCTGCCTCATCGGCATAATATCAAATTCCCGTATAAGACTGAGGTGTTATAGAATGAAGTTCCTTCTTGACACTCTCAGACACATCGAGACCATCGATGAAAATACTGATGGACTCAGCCGTGATTGCGGCGTTCGTTCTGGTCAAAGCCTTAAGCGCCTCATATGGATGTGGATAGGCCTCACGACGCAAGATAGTCTGTATACCTTCCGCGCACACTGCCCAGCAGTTATCAAGGTCTCTCTCAATGGCAGCCTCGTTCAGGAGAAGTTTTCTCAGTCCCTTGAGTGTTGACTGGATGGAAATAATCATATGTCCCATAGGAACACCCACATTTCTCAAAACCGTGGAGTCAGTAAGGTCTCGCTGCAGTCTGCTCACTGGTAGTTTCTGGCTAAGGAACATAAGAATGGCGTTCGCCATACCAAGGTTTCCCTCAGAATTCTCGAAATCAATAGGATTGACCTTGTGAGGCATAGCGGAAGAGCCAACCTCTCCGGCCTTAATCTTCTGTTTGAAATACTCCATAGATACATACATCCAGAAGTCACGGTCGAGGTCGATGATAATCGTGTTGATACGTTTCATCGCATCAAACACCGCGCCGAGATTATCATAGTTGCTGATCTGTGTAGTCAACTGCTCACGCTCCAGTCCGAGCTTCTCATTAACGAACCTGTTACCGAAGTCACGCCAGTCGTAGTCTGGGTAAGCCACATGATGAGCATTGAAGTTACCTGTGGCACCTCCGAACTTGGCAGTTATCTTACATGCCTTCAACTGATTGAGCTGTTCAGTCAAACGATAGACATACACATCAATCTCCTTACCCAGACGAGTAGGAGAAGCAGGCTGTCCGTGCGTCTTAGCGAGCATAGGCACATCCTTCCACTCTTCAGCGTAGTCACTAAGTTGCTTGATCAGTTCCTCAACCTGAGGATAGTAAACCTGTACTAATGCGTCCTTGACTGACAAAGGAACAGACGTGTTGTTAATATCCTGGCTCGTCAGTCCGAAATGTATAAACTCCTTGTATGCCTCAAAGTCTCCAATCTTATCGAGCTGCTCCTTGATAAAGTACTCAACAGCTTTCACATCGTGATTAGTAACCTTCTCAATGTCCTTAACACGCTGTGCATCCTCCTCAGAGAAATTTCTGTAAATATCACGAAGAGTCTCGAATAAAGAATGGTCAAAATTCTTCAACTGAGGGAGAGGTAACTCACAAAGAGTGATAAAATACTCAATCTCGACACGCACTCGATACTTAATAAGCGCATACTCAGAAAAATAAGAAGCTAAGACTTCAGTTTTATTTCTGTATCTACCGTCTATTGGCGATACAGCGGTAAGAGCATCCAGTTTCATCATCAGTACAGAATTGAATAGTATCCTAATTATAATTTCATTTCTTTTATTTTGTGTATTCTTGCAATTCAACGAACAGATGTCTCGTCTCTTATACTTAAAAACTAATCAACTTATCGATTGGAATGTTATTATTGAATTCATGAATCATCAGCAAAGTTACTTTTTTACACGTAACGTCATGTAAATAAACACGTTTTTTTTAAAAACAACGTATTTTTTAACTTTTTTTAAGTTCGTCAGATATTCTAAACGCTGTACAAAGTTCTATAACGACAAATATCACGAATGGCAAAAGCCAAGACGATGTGTGCACATAGAACATGGAAGACAGATAAAAGCCTGGCGTGAGGAACATCAGAACAGATGACAAAACGAGAAAAAAGACACCTATAACACGCTGCTTAAACAATCGTCTTAATGTCAGAGAACTATCTTCCATCTGATTTTGAACGCCCAGTCTTCCGACAGAGAAAACTAATACACCAAAGGCAAACATGTAAGGTAACCAGAACCAACCTGTGATTTTAAGCGCTGAGCCGAGAAGAACAATCACCTCACCGGCTATCTCCGTATATGATAAAATCTTCACGTTATTACTCATTGTCATCCTCAATGATAAAAATATCTTCATCCGGAGTCTTCATGTAGTAACGCTCTCGGGCCACCTTGACTATCTCTTCCGGATTTCTCTTCAATTTCTCAAGTGTCTTCTTATCGTTATCGAACTTTTTCTTGTAAAACTCCAGTTCCTCAGTCAAACGGCTTATCTCCTTCCAATGGTAATACCTCTCCAGAAGACATCCGTCTCCGCCAAAGCCTATCAATGCGAGGAAAAGCACTGAGGCTATGGTCCACTTAGACCTGAAAAGTACTAACTTTATATTTATCTTCCGCATAAAAACATAAGAATTACACGCGAATATAAAGTATTTTTCACAAAACACAAAATAATGCGTTTTCAGTCAGTAGAGAGACGCGTAAGCGACTCGGACGCAGCCTTTTTGTCAACGGCAGTCAGCCTACTCTTCTCGACCTCGTCGACCACTGCCTTGTCGCTCTCGCTCAACTGTTCATCTTTAAGACAACGGAGCGCCAGGTCTAACATTCTGTCTCCCACGACGGGTTTGTCAATGTCATAGTACGAGCCAGCCACCTTAGCCAGCAACACGGCGAACTGTCTGTTCGTCAGGTATTCACTGGCATCATTCAGTTTTTCCTCAACAACCTGATTTCCGAATCCTCTCACGTCCATCAGGTCACAGACACAGACAAACAGTCCCAGGGCGTCTCCCAAAGCCGCATGATTCTTCTTATCCTCAGCCTCCCTGATCCACTTCAGTTCCTTGATGAAGTTATCCACCTCGGGAATGCTGTATCCGAGATATTTACACTCGACGGATGCCAGCTCCTCGTAGAAGGCGTCCACGTAGTTATCATTATGGCAGTCAACCGCCATTTTCAGACCTTGAGTCGCATACCTCAACTTACCATAGTACCACGTGTTCTCAATATTCGCCATCTGGCTCTTGAAATAGAACAGCGAAGCGCTGCCTACAGAATCCGCTATCTCCTTGTCACGCGCTATCTCATAGTTCTTATCCTCCTCATTACAAGAGTCGAGGAGCGCATGCATCTCACCTTCCAGACGCTGTTTGTCGAGCAGCTCTTCCCTCTTTTCCTTGTCTCCACTTCCTGCGCAAGCCGCCAACAGAACTAACGTAAGTAATAAAACAGATATTATTCTCATATTATCAATTAACATCAGCGTCTAATAGACATGTGTAAATCTGTTGTTTCATATCTCGCGTTACAGAGTATGACACGCCATCATCACCATACGACATGAAGTCCTCAATAAATCGTCTTCCCTTTGACTTGTCATAGCTCACTGCGACGACATGGTAAGTCTTAAACTCTCCGTTCAAGACCTCCACCTTCACCATTCCGTACTCTCTGCTAAGCAGTTCCACGCCGACAACCTTTGCCGACAACTCGCCACACACATCCTGTCCCCATATCCACTCGTCAAAGTCCATTCCCACGATATAGTCGCTGACCTCAGTCAGGCTGTCACACACACGATATAGGTCCTTACACTCGTCGCTGCAGAACTTGTCTATCCACCTGGTGCGGTCCATGTTACCGGCATTATATGCGTTGAACACCTCTTTATATACGCCCATAACAAAATCGCTCATTTTATCCTCACTGTCCTGCAGGTTATATGCGGACCTCTTACTTCTCACGTCATCACCGTCAAAAAGAGCAGAGATGTCGCTTGCGGACACCTTATTCGCCGCCGTATTCCCTGATTTTTTACAGCAGGACAACGACATCAATAAAACAAGTATAAATAAAAAACGAAAACAACACATACAATCATTTAAGATTCATCTGTACACATTCTCAAAGGCGTGTCTCCTGCTCTAACGTTGAGAACCCACAAAGCGCGAGCTCCCCACATGGTCAACAGAGACAAACAGTTGTGCTCCGGCGGACACTCACCCCCGTCCTCCCGGAGACCTCACAACGCGAGACCGACACCGAAATCATACCCAGTGCGGCCTCGCATAGTCATATCTTAAAAGCTCTGAAGCTCAAACAAAAGACAATTATATTGATATATCATGCAAGATATCGAACAGCTTATTGTCGAGCACGCGGTTCTCCTTGATGGCGCGTGAGAACGGCACATAGACAATAGCGTCGTTGTCAATACCCACCATGACGTTACGCAATCCTTTCAACAAGGCCTGCACACTGGCCGCGCCCATTCGGCTTGCGATGATACGGTCATGAGCGGATGGCCTACCGCCTCTCTGCAGGTGTCCGAGGATAGAGATTCTCACGTCCAAGTCCGGATACTGATTCTTGACCACCTCAGCGTAATGCATGGCTCCGCCCACCTTCTCGTTGGCTGCCACGAGAACAATACTTGAGTTTTTAGTCTTTCTGAATCCGTTCTGTATGAAAGTGTTGAGCTGATCCTCCTCGATATCCTTTGTAGGTACGATAGCCTCCTCACATCCTGCCGCAATAGCTCCGTTGAGAGCAAGGAAGCCGGCGTCGTCACCCATCACCTCGACGAAGAAGAGACGCTCGTGCGATGTCGCCGTGTCACGTATCTTATCCACACACTCCACGATGGTGTTAAGCGCCGTGTCGTATCCGATAGTGGTGTCCGTACCGCACAAGTTATTATCTATCGTGGCAGGAATGGCAATACAAGGTGTGTCATACTCCTGTGCGAAGATTCTCGCCCCGTGTATCGTACCGTCACCGCCAATAACCACAAGAGCGTCAATCTCCTCCTTCTTGATATTCTCAAATGCCTTTTCCCTACCCTCAGAGGACAAGAACTCACGGCTGGCTGACGATTTGAGTATTGTACCGCCCTGCTGGATGATATTACTAACATTCTGAGTCTTGAACTCCACTATATCACCGTCGATGAGTCCCTTGTATCCTCTATAGATAGCCTTGACACGCAATCCGTTGTATATAGCCGAGCGTGTGACCGCCCTGATTGCGCTATTCATTCCTGGAGCATCATTGCCTGACGTAATAATTCCAATAGTTTTAATCTCTGGCATAACATTCTTATTTTTAGGCCGACTCAGATATCATGCACTCCACTCTAACAGCATCTGTCTTATTTCGGAACATCGACGCGTCTTCAGCTGACAACATGTTCATCGTCAAAAATCCACAGTCACACATACTATATGACATAGTGCCACACGTGGCTTCTCGTGTCGTTGGGGCAAACCGTCCACTGTCCGTCAAAGACACCACCATAATAAGTAGCAGAATCAGCCTTATCCTAAACTCTGACACACGGAAAAGAGACACCGTAAAACAACAGGACATCGCAATTCCGCACATCACATCCTATTTAACCCTTTTACAATCACCCTCGTAGTGATAATAGCGCAAAAATAGCAATAATTTCTTTAATTATTTATTTTTATCACATAAATATTTACAAACAAAAACAACTGTCACGGCAATTAACACTCTTTTCGACAAAAAGTAATCACGCTCAAAACATAAATGTCATGTCCATATCATAGTCTGAGTCGTTCCTTCCCTATCCGCTTATCCTACTTCACTTTGTATTGGTTCACAACACACCGCATTTTCATGATTTCAAAATGCTATATATACATTAAAGGTGTGAGTAGCTTAATTGCGAATAACGCTATATAAATAAGGTGTAAGACAATAGATTGTAGAAGTCACTGTAACGTACGCCACAACACAGGAGAGCGACACAAAACAATTAAGTGGCAAAAAAAACGCTAGCCCCTCCCTGCCACCTCAATTAACACTATTGTGTTTAACCCAAATCGGTCATTAGAGATTCGTCCAACACGATTTTCTAATGACCGCCATT
>CALCEL010000115.1 GCA_937900485.1 uncultured Prevotellaceae bacterium | reverse complement strand
GTCACGTGTCAACGGAAAAAGAGGAGTTTCGGACAGCAAAAAACGTGCGAAATGGAAAACCATTTTCGTTCTTAAACAGTACTATACAGAGAGGGGTTCCGAGAAAAACCGAAAAACATCCCGTGTACTATTTACGCAACTTCTTTCTACCATTCACATCAACAATGTCTGTCAACAAGCTCCGCGGACAGCATTATCCCGCTTTTTCCTTTTCAACATACGTCGATAAAAAAACAATCAGAACGTGGTTGACTGACAAAACAGAAATTTAACGTATATTCGCGGGAGATTAGCTTGCAGAGTCATACAGCACGAAACACAAGACCAACTAAACCTCGGCTGACGACACACATCTAAGATGATGACACAACAAAATCACATTTCACATAACATGAGAAGATTCATTTTAACATTGGCGATAGTCTGCTTGTCCATCTTGCAGGCAAACGCCGTGCTTAAGGAAAAAAACCTGAGTAGGACCATCGGAGTCCTCAAACTCGAGCTGAGAAACAACCACATCAAGCAGCGACTCATGATGGAACGTATGGAGTCACGCCAGAAGATGGTACACACCCAACTCATGGAATACACTCAAAGATGTGAGCAAATCAGCCTTATGCTATACTCACAGAAAGCGGACTTCACATTCGACATAGCTTACGCCTGTCAGCAGGCCACAGACCTCTACAGGGAGCTGCAGAAGTCGAACATGCCATACCAGAAGATACGCACCGACATCCTTTCGGAGGTGGCGAGGTATGACAGCCTCATATATGCGCTGCAGCAGCTGCCGCCGGCTATCGGCATGGCGAAAAAGAAGATGACAGCAGTCGACTCCCTGCTGCTGCAGATCAACGACAGCACCAACAATGCGGTGTCGGACATCGACTCCACCTTCGTGCTGACGGAGCAGGAGCAAGCCGACAGAGAGGTGTGTATCATGCACGCCAAGTCATTGAGGAACAATCTCCTGAGAATACTGATTTCATTGTCTAACGATAAGGAGAACTACGAGCAGATCAACGACAAGGTATGTAAACTCAACGAATATGCCAAGATCAGATACAAGAGACTGCAGGATGACATATTTAAAAGAGGTGGAGACAACTACTTCACCATACTGATGACCATCGACAGATACTGGCAAAGGGTCAAGACGGACTTCCAAGACAAGTACAGCTCGCTCAGCAAGAACGACCAGAAATACTCCGAGTGGAGAGGACCGCGCGTGATATTCGTCAGCATCGCCATGGTGTTCTACCTCATCATCGCCACACTGCTCAGTAACATCATACTCAGATGGGTAGTGCCCGCTAAATTCAGGACGGAGAACTATAACAAGAAAAGACCCGCTCTCATCTTCTCACTCGGAATACTCATATTCGCCATAGCAGTCATCGTTCTCAAGATCACTCTCAGCGACAAAAGCCTGTGGCAGATGTCCACATCTCTCATGCTGAACATGACATGGCTCATGCAGGTGCTGATGATATCTCTCATCATAAGACTCAACAATGACCAGATCAGACACGGAGTGCGCATGTACACCCCGTTCATGGTCATGGCGTTCGTCGTCATACTCTTCAGAATCGTGCTCATACCTAACAACATTATCAACCTCGTCTTCCCTATCATACTGCTCATCTTCACAATATGGCAGATCACGGTGGCAAAGAAGACAAGGAAGCACGTGCCGATGTCTGACAAACTGTATAACATCGTGTCACTGTTCACCATCATCTCGTCTCTTGTGATATCATGGGCCGGCTTCACTATGCTCGCCGTGGAGATTACTATTTGGTGGACGTTCCAGCTGGCGGCCATACAGACCATAACATGTATCTACTACATTATGGAGCTGTATGAGAACAACGTCATCCTGAAACGAATCAGAAGGCTGTACACAAAAGACAACCCTGACTTCGCCAACGTGACCGACGAGGAGGTGATCAGAAGTATGCACAACGGCGACTACGTCACGATAACATGGATGTACGACTTAGTGAACAGAGCGATAATACCTATCCTCGGCGTTCTCTCCGTACTCTTCAGCATAGCATTCGCCGCCGACACGTTCGAAATGCGAGACCTGTGTATCAACATCTTCTTCAAGGACTACATCAGCATCAACCTCATCAAGCTGTCGCTGTTTAAGGTGTGCCTCGTCGTGTCATGCTACTTCATCTTCAATTACATGAACTACACCATCAGATCTTTCTACTTCAACTACAAGAAGATGCTGAACGACGGTACTAAGGACCTCAACCACACTCTGGCGAAAAACATCATAGCGATCACTGTCTGGGGAACGTACTTCGTCTTTACACTCATACTGCTCAAGGTGCCAAAGGACGGCATCGAGATAGTGACAGCAGGACTCGCTACAGGTATGGGATTCGCCATGAAAGACCTTCTGGAGAATTTCTTCTACGGCATTTCTCTCATGAGCGGACGACTGAGAGTCGGTGACTACATAGAGTGTGACGGCGTTCAGGGTAAAGTCGACAGCATAACATATCAGAGCACGCAGATAGCAGCTCTCGACGGCTCTGTCATCGCTTTCCTCAACTCAAGCCTCTTCAGCAAGAACTTCAAAAACCTCACACGAAACCACCAGTATGAGCTCATCAAAATCAGCGTCGGAGTGGCGTACGGAACAGACATCAACAGAGTGCGGAAACTGATACTCGACGGAATAGCTCCACTGGCGACTAAAACTGAGGACGGACGCGACATCGTCGACCCTACCAAAGGACAAAAGGTGATCTTCGCTGACTTCGGAGCAAGCAGCGTCGACCTCATGGTGACACAATGGCTGCTCGTCGACCAGAAATACGGCTACCAGGCAAAAGCTAAAGAAACCATATATAATATCCTTAACGAGAACAACATTGAGATTCCGTTCCCACAACAAGACGTGTATATCCGAAGAATAACAGACGAACACGATGCAGATAAAGAGGAGAAATAACACTTTTATTTGAGTAAAAAGGATAAAATAAACGAAAAGAGACAAAAATTTCAGATAAAGTAAGTCAAGTAAACAAAAAAAGTGTTACTTTTGCCACAAATAGATTGAGACGGACAGAATCATCAAAAAATAATTATATGGAAGTAAAAAAATCAAAAAAAGCCGACCTTGAAGGTCAGAAAGGCACGAGCTTGCTCATCGGCTACGTAGTCAGTCTCGCAGCAATGTTCGCGGCTTTTGAGTGGACTACTCATGAGTATGAGGAGAAGGGCCAGGTTTTCAGCACTGTGCAGTATGCCACAGAGGAGGAAATCGTGCCAATCACCCAGCCTATATTCGCAAACACCCCTCCACCACCAGCAGACGCTCCGCAGGTTGCCGAGATTCTCGACATCGTGGACAACGAGACTGAGATTGAGGAGGTAACTATTGAGACATCTGAGGATACTAACGTTGCGACTTCAGGACCATCATCACCACACTCAGGACCTGTCATGGTGGGACCTCCAGCTCCTGTTCAGGAGGAAAGCGACGAGGGTGAGGTGTTCGACGTCGTTGAGGAGGACCCTTCTTTCCCTGGCGGTGACGCAGCACTCGCAACTTGGCTCCAGAAGAACATCAAGTACCCTTCTGCTGCTCAGGACAACGGTATACAGGGACGTGTCCTCGTATCTTTCGTCGTAAACAAGGACGGCTCAATCGTGGAGCCTAAAATCCTTCGCTCTGTCGACCCATCACTCGACAAGGAGGCAATCCGCGTGGTTTCTTCAATGCCTCGCTGGAAACCAGGTAAGCAGAGAGGTAAGGCTGTACGTGTGAAATTCAACCTTCCAGTCGTGTTCCGTCTGCAATAAAAATTGTTCTACACATAACAAATGCCGCATGATTGTACAATTATGCGGCATTTGGTTTTAATCAGAAAGACACAAGAAACAAACTAATAAAAATCATGTACACTTTCAGTGAACTCTCAGAGAAGATAAACAAATATATAAGTCAAAATCTGTACTCTAAAGAGCCTACAGCTCTGTACGAGCCTATAAACTACATACTGTCTTTGGGCGGAAAACGCGTGAGACCCGCTCTCATGCTCATGGCTTACAACATGTACCGAGAGCACGTGGACGACATCATGGATAATGCGGTGGCCCTCGAGACATACCACAACTTCACGCTTCTGCACGACGACCTCATGGACAGATCAGACCTGAGAAGAGGGAACGTCACAGTCCATAAGAAATGGAACGAAAACACAGCAATACTGTCAGGAGACACTATGCTGATACTGGCGTACCAACTCTTCACATCAAACGCAGACAAACTCAGAACCAACGACATCAACGAGACATTCTTCCATGCTCAACGCACTTTCATCGAAGCCACTCTCGGAGTATGCGAGGGACAACAGTATGACATGGACTTCGAACAACGAGACGACGTCACAGAAGCGGAATATATGGAGATGATAAGACTGAAGACATCTATCCTACTCGCCGGAGCACTCAAAATCGGAGCACAGCTCGCTAACGCACCAGAGAGAGACTCCGAACTCCTGTATAACTTCGGAGAGAAAATAGGCCTGGCTTATCAACTACAGGACGACGTGCTCGACGTCTTCGGAGACACTAAACTCTTCAAGAAGAAACTGGGAGCAGACATCGTGGACAACAAAAAGACATTCCTACTCATAAAGGCGTTCGAGAAAGCGGACGAAAACGACAAGAGGATTATGAGAGAGTGGATGAGCAAGGATAACGCAGACGAAAACGAGAAAATCGAGACGTTCAAGAACATATATGTGAAGTACAAGATAAAAGAGATGACCGAGGAAAGAGTCAACTCTCTGTTCTTGGAAGCCACGAGCAGCCTCGGTGACGTAATGGTCGACGAGAGCAAAAAGGAAGCGCTGCATAAGTTCGCGGACAAGCTGCTGAGAAGAAATTTCTGACGACATATGATTGACACACACTCACATATCGACGGGGACGAGTTTGCGGACGACATCGACCAAGTGGTGGAACGTGCGAGAAATGCCGGGGTAAAAGCGATTTTTATACCTGGCATCTGCCGCAAAGACACCAGCCGAGTCTTCAATGTTTGCGAAAGGCATCCAGATTACCTGTTCCCGATGATCGGACTGCACCCGGAAAACATAACAGACGAGGATTATCACGAGGTGCTCAACTCTCTGTATCTCACTCTGAAACAAAAAATCACAGAGTCAGTCAAACCCATAGCAATCGGAGAGGTCGGACTGGACCTACACTGGGACGATACACATAAAGCAGAGCAGATGGACGCATTCGAACAGCAGATTAAATGGGCGGAAGAGACTGACCTCCCACTTATGATACACTCCAGAAACGCTCACCAGGAACTTATGGAGATTATGGAACAGCACCGAAACTCCGGACTCAGAGGTGTTTTCCACTGCTTCTGCGGCACAGCAGACGAAGCAAGAGAACTGTTGACATTCGACGGATTCATGCTCGGCATCGGAGGAGCCTGCACCTTCAAGAAGTCACAACTGCAGGAAATACTGAAAGAGACTGTACCTCTCAACCGCATCGTACTCGAGACAGACTCTCCATACCTGACGCCAGTACCTCACCGGGGAAAGAGGAACGAGAGTTCATTTTTACCACTCGTCGCAAACAAATTATCCGAAATATATTGTACCGACATAGATGAAATTGTGCAACAAACGACGGAAAACACGCGCAAAGTATTCCGCAAATGTGGTTTTTTCAATAAAAATTAAAAGTTTCCACTGAATTAGAATACTTGTAATTAAAAAAATCATTATTTTTGTCATGTTTTAGCACATAAGTATGTAAACGCATTGGGAGTGCCAAAACCTGGAAGGGAGAGATGCTCGAGTGGCTGAAGAGGCACGCCTGGAAAGCGTGTAAACGTCAAAAGCGTTTCGGGGGTTCGAATCCCCCTCTCTCCGCAGCTGGAGAGACAATCAGGACAAAGACTGACAAACAAACGCTAACCTGACCACCTTGCGAAAAATGACGTATCAACAAAACATGAGGCGTTATTGAACAATACACACATATTAAGAGGTGTGGTTGCGGACAGGATATGACAACAATAACAAGGAAACAACGAGAAATAAAATAAATTAAATAAAGTATTAATCTAAAAAATTACAGTCACACAATGAAAAAAGTATTTGCAATTATTGCATTGATGGGAGTTTTTACTTTCGGTATGACTCAGTCAGTTTCAGCTCAGGACGAGGCTGTTGACACAGCAGCTACAGAGCAAGTTGATTCAGCAGCGGCAGCTCCAGAGGCAGCAGCAGACGAGGCTGTCAGTGAAGCTGAGGAAGAAGAGGTGGAAACTGGTTTCTACAAGGGTGTTAAGAAAAAATTCATCGAAGGTGATGCAGGCTTCATGTCTCTCGTAGCAGTAGCCCTCATCCTCGGTCTCGCTTTCTGTATCGAGCGTATCATCTACCTCTCACTCTCAAAGATTAACTCTTCTAAGATGATTGAGGAGATTGAGGACGCACTCCTCAACAAGGGTAACATCGAGGCAGCTAAGGAAGTTGCTCGTGAGACTCGCGGTCCTATCGCTTCTATCTTCTATCAGGGTCTCCTCCGTATGGATGACGGTATCGATCAGGTTGAGAAGACAGTAGTTGCTTACGGCGCAGTACAGGCTTCAGCTCTTGAGAAGAACTGCTCATGGATCACACTCTTCATCGGTATGGCTCCATCACTCGGATTCCTTGGTACAGTGTTCGGTATGGTGCAGGCGTTCGATGATATCCAGAAGGCTGGTGATATTTCTCCAACAGTCGTTGCGGGAGGTATGAAGGTGGCCCTCTTGACTACTATCTTCGGTATCGTGGTTGCGCTCATTCTTCAGGTATTCTACAACTACATCCTTGCAGAGATTGAGGGTCTGACTTCTAAGATGGAGGATTCTACTATCTCACTTCTTGATATCGTTGCTAAGTACCACTCAAAACAGAAGTAATTACAAACTACTTCGCAAGGAAATTAACCATATTTCCTTATATAATTTATTTACTAATAATAAAAGTGGTATACAACAATGGTTAAGATAGAAAAATCAAAAGAACAGAAAATATCAGACATGGTACTCTATGCCATCATGGCAGTAAGTGCTATCGTTTTTGTGATCTACTTTGCCTGGGGTTATGACACTCCATATGAGGAGAACCCAGACTTCAACGCACCTCTGTTCACAGACGGTCTGATTATCCTTCAGGGAGCTTTGACAGTGGTTGCCACATTGGTAACAATCGGCGGAGCAATCAACTCCCTCACTGTTGGTCGTGGCAAGGCACAGGTTAACGACAAGGTTAACGTTGCTGACAAGGTTGCCAGCCCAATAGCATGGGGCACATGCGTTGTCTCTCTGATCGTAGGTGTCATCTATGGCGTAATCAACAAGGATGAGCAAATGATCATCAACAACAAGGCATGGCAGAACGCCACAGAGAGCATTGAGTCAGATATATGTATCTGGTCAATCGGAATACTTACTCTCGGTACTATTATCGCTGCAATCTACAGCATGATAGGAAGCAAGAAATAAAAACTTTAACTCAAGAAGCAATATATTATGGGAAAGAAAAGAAAAATGCCAGGATTGAACACTAGTTCAACTGCGGATATCTCATTCATGTTGCTCATCTTCTTCCTTACGACCACATCTATGGATACTGACGCAGGTCTTGCGCGTACACTGCCAAAGCCACCTGAGGATGAAAACAACACCAACGAGATGAAGGTCAAGGAGCGTAATATCCTTAACATTCGTATCAACAAGGATAACTACCTTCTCATTGGAAGCGACTATGCTTCTACTGAGGACGTAAAGGAGAGAGCTAAAGAATTTATCAAGAACGAGAAGAATGACCCGAACTTACCTGAGGTAGTCGGAAAGAAGATAAAGTATCTCGGACGTGTAGTTCCTGTTACAGAGAATCACGTCATTTCTGTACAGACAGACCGTGGAACAGACTATGGTGTGTATATCGCAGTGCAGGATGCGTTGATTCAGGCTTACAATGAGCTACGTGACGAATTTGCAATGGCTGAGTTCCATCATCATTTCGAGTTTTGTAATGATGATGAGAAGAAGGCAATCCGAGAGATTTATCCTCAGAAGATATCTGAGGCGGAACCTAAAAAATACGGTCAATCATTATGAGCAGATTTAACAAAAAAGGCAGTAGAGAAATGCCAGAGATGAATACATCATCTCTTCCTGACTTGATTTTCACCATCCTCTTCTTCTTTATGATGGTAACATCTATGCGAGAGGTGACTATGATGGTCAAGGTTCAGAAGCCACAAGCTACACAGATTGAGAAACTTGCTCGTAAGTCTTGTACATCGTTCATTTACATCGGACAACCTACAGACGCTCTTAAGGGTGTGTACGGAAGTGGTACACGTATCCAGCTCAACGACCGATACGCTGAAGCAGCGGAGGTTTACGACTTCATCTACCAGGATCGTGGTGAGATGGCTGAGTCTGACAAGCCTTTCTACACAGTGTCTCTGAAAGTTGACCACCACACTCCAATGGGTGTTATTACCGATGTTAAGCAGGTTCTCAGAAAAGCCTACGCATTGAAGATTGTTTACTCTTCTGATAAGAAGAAGCAATAATTCAAAAATAATAACAAGAAAAGAGCAGCCCAAAAGGTTGCTCTTTTTTTTGTGAAATTAAATCACCTAAAGTCACCTATAATGGCTCAGCTGTTTTGAGACATCAGTTACTGTTTAGTAAACATTTTGAGTTTAGGTTAATCCCGAATCGCTCATTAGAACGACTATTTTCGTGATCGACTTCGTAACTGCTTGGTCGCAAGTCTTTTGCAATTTGATTTTTCTAATGACCGCCATTAGAAAAAGATTTTGCAAATAGTTTATTTTCAAGATATTATGGGCTTGACCACGGATTATTGTACTTCCAATGACCAATTTGGGTTAATTCGTAACCGACTTAGAGACAATGTTGGATTCAAAGCACCCGCTGTTCGTAGTCGGAAATATGATTGATGGGGCATGCTTCGAGAATGCATTTGCTCCACTCTTCTGTACAGGCAATGGCCGCCCTCCTAAACCAATTCGACTGATGACCGGGCTGCTTATACTGAAACATCTTCGCAACGTGTCCGATGAGCTGGTTGTCGTCCCGTTCTCGGAGAATGCGTACTATCAGCACTTCTGCGGCATGATAAGCAAAGGCAAGGAACACAAGAAGTATGAGTTCGGCAACAAGGCGTCAATCGTACGCTTTTGGAACGGTATCATCATCGGCGCACTCTCTTTCAGGAACGAGCATGACGGTCACAGAACAGACAAGTCACTGGAACAGGTGGGGCGTGTCTATGGACGTAAGATAAAGGTGATTGCTGGTGACAGTGGGGTATGGAGGACAGCGGATGTCCGGAGAAACGGAGATAGTCATACCAAATGTTCCGAAACCGTCTGACTCCGCCTACGTCAGGGCTAAGAAATGCGAGCATTTCAGAAAGCGGGCAGGAATAGAGCCTGTCATCGGCCACTGCAAGAATGGTCACAGATTGGGAAGAAACTTCTATAAGGGGCTTTTCGGGGACTCCGTCAACGTCATGCTCGCTGCCGCCGCATTCAACTCCAAGAGAGCATAAACGCTTTCTTGCGTCTTGTTTGGAAGTGCCTTAGTAGCCTAATGTTTGGGCGGATGGACGGATATCCACTGGTTGTTTGCACAGCAGACAGATAGTGCAGCGACAATAATGTTTTTAAGGGTGGACTACCTAAACAAGGCTAAAAGCTTTCAGTTAAGTAGCAACAACAATGAGCGGAACACATTTCGCAGGTGCGACTCACAATAAATGCGAGTGTTATGCGTTACGTAATATATGCGAGTAAAAATATTCAAGACAACATCATTTTTTCTCAGACTTCACTTGTTATTGTCGATCATGTCGGCGATAGCCGTCTCATGCTCCAATGCCAACGTGGCACAGAAGAAAGGCGAGCAGAGTATGGCAATCGGCGAATACTACACAGCCTCACTGGAATTCAAGAAAGCCTACTCCAACACGCCGTCCAAAGACAAGCAGAAAAGAGCGGAGCGCGCCTTTCTTCTCGCCGACAGTTACAGACGCTACGGCATGACTCAGAAAGCCATGGCTGCATACAAAAATGCCATCAGATACAACCATGCCGACACCATATCATTATATCAGCTCGGACAGATGCAGTTACGCTCAGGACAATATAAGGCGGCGGAACAGACATTCAAAGAATATCTCACTCTGGTACCTGATAATGAGATGGCGCAGGCTGGACTCAAATCGGCGGAAATAGCGCCCACATGGAAAGAGAGCCCAAACCTTTATTCGGTAAAAAAGGAGACGATACTTAATTCCAGGCGAACAGACTACTCGCCAATGATTATAGGTGACGACGCTGCGCAACTGGTATTATCCACCACGAGAGATGACACTGAGGGAGATGAGATCAACGGAGTCAACGGAGTGAAATACGGTGATCTGTTTATCGCAAAGAAAAACGAGCACGGCAAATGGGAGAAGCCCGAGTTGATTGAGGGTGACGTGAACACAGAGTATGACGAGGGAGCAAGTTGTCTGAGCCCAGACGGCAAACTCATGTATTTCACCAGATGCTCAAGCGACCCGGACTATCCTCGATACGCTGAGATATGGAGAGTGATAAGGAATGACGCTTCATGGGGTGCCGCCACAAAATGCGACATTAGTAAAGACACGCTGTCCTCATTCGCCCACCCCGCCATCAGCCCTGACGGACAGTGGCTATACTTCGTCAGCGACATGCCCGGAGGCGAGGGAGGACTGGACATCTGGCGCACACGCATCACCAACGACGGATTCGGAGGAGTGGAGAATGTCGGAAGGCCGATCAACACACCAGGTGACGAGATGTTCCCGACATTCAAGCCCACAGGTGAGCTATATTTCTCTAGCGACGGACACCCCGGCATGGGAGGACTGGACATATTCAAGGCGACACCCACATACGAGGACACGGACGGTCCGGAGTACGGTGACAACACCAACACAGGCAGGGCTCCTGACAACTGGATAGTGGAAAACCAGGGTTACCCTCTCAACACGAACGGAGACGAGTTCGGAATGACGTTTGAGGGAGTACATAACAGAGGCTATTTCTGCTCAAGCCGAGGTGACGGTAAAGGATATGAGCACATCTTCAGCTTCGAGCTGCCGGAAGTCGTCCAGTCTGTCACAGGATGGGTGTATGAGAAAGACGGATACGAGCTGCCAGAGGCGTTGGTATATATGGTTGGCAACGACGGCACCAACGAGAAGCTGAGTGTCAGAGGAGACGGTTCCTTCACACAGGTGATAAAGCCAAACGTCGACTATATCTTCCTCGGCACGTGCAAAGGCTATCTCAACGTGACCAACGAGCTGAGAATCGAGCCGTCAGAGGAAAGCGAGGAACACGTGTTACAATTTCCTCTGCCGCGCATCGACGTGCCTGTGCTCATCGACAACATCTTCTACGAGTTCGACAGGGCTGAGCTGACACCAGAGTCGGAGGAGTCTCTCGACATGCTGACAGACATGCTGACAGACAATGCTAACGTGACAATTGAGATTGGAGCGCATTGTGACTATCGAGGAGTGGACATTTACAACCTCGATCTATCACAACGAAGAGCGCAGTCTGTGGTCAACTATCTCATAAAACACGGAATAAACAAGGATCGCCTGACCGCCGTCGGATATGGCGAGACAATGCCAAAGAAAGTGACAAGGAGGATGGCCGAGAAATATGACTTCCTGAGTGAGGGTGACGAGCTGACAGAGGAGTTTATCACCAACCTGCCAGAAGAGCAACAGGAGGTTTGCAACTCACTTAACAGAAGAACTGAATTCAAGGTTCTGCGTACCACCTACGTGCCTGTGGTCGACGCCGCAGCCACAAAGAGCGAGTGACAAACAGCAGACAGACAACAGCATCACCTACCGTCAAACATAATATCCCCTATCCCAAATCTTTATAAAATAGGAATTGGGATTTTTTATGTTATATACAAAGCCATACATTCGTTTACCTGTCACATCAGAACAACAAAAAATGTGACCAGCCGATCCTGCCACCAAAGCAAACGTCAGGTGATTATACCATGAAGCATAAAGATTAGTGTGAAGCCACATCTTTTCATGTTCTTCCATCTTTTCCGACTGTTTAGTCACATATAAACCACTGGCAATTATTCATTTTTACTCTCTAAAATAGCCATACCATTTCGCACATTTTTCATTGTCCAATATTCCTCTTTTTTCGTTGACACGTGACAACGGAAAAATGACTTCTACAATTTTCCCGTGTCTTATTCGGCGTCTGAAAATCTTAGGTTAGGACGTTGAAAAGTTCAGGTTAGGATTTTTAAATTCTCAGACCTGAATATATACCACAACCTAACCTGAGTATTTCAAAAAAGAGACCTAAGATTTTCAGAAGCCTTGTTTTAAGATTATCAACAAGTTAACCTATTTTAAGTCAAAAACAGGCATGGGATATTTCGTCACAAGCAAAATTGTCCATTATTCCACCAATTCTTATCGACTTATTTCCGTTTCTCCGATGGATTTTACGCACTCTGTTGTATTGACCGGATAGCATTTCTATCTGAGAATCAAGCCATCAAATACGCATGGAGACAGAGAATGTCGGAAAAAGCGCGAACTGCTGCTGACGAGTAGAACACACCTGTCAGCCGCTCCGTACATAGATTTCACACGTTGCGAATAAAACAGCGGACAGCACAAAAAATGTGACGTGTAAGGCAACACGTCACATTATGGAAAATAAAAAAGGAGGATGTGACACATCCTCCTTTATATCTAAGTCACTTAAGCCTCACAAAGAAACTTATACGAGAAGTTACTACTCTTAGCAGACGGGAACTGGCTACGCTGATCGACGTCTCTCCTACACTTAAGATTATCAATCATTCTCTCATAACACTCCAAAGCAGACTCCGCCAGACAACGTACGGTGAAACGTGTGTCCTGATACTCAAACTTACCAGTCTCAGGCACCATCACCACCCTTTTGAAGAGCAAAGAGCCTTCATACCAACCCGGATTAATTGTTTTCAGCTCGTCCATTATAGACTTCTTCTTCTCCGCAATACTCATCGTTCTTGAGTGCTCGTCAATCTTCTGAGAGCGTCTCATCTCCTCAATCTCACGGAACTCGTCCAGAGAATTAGCTTCAGTCTTCAGGAAGAGCACATAGTTACTGTAGCTGACCTTCAGTCTGAAAGGATACATGTTACCAGACTCAAGAAAAGCGTTAATCCTATCAGCGACGTTGGTCTCAATCTTAATCTCCCTTATAGAACAAAGAAAATCCATGGCCTCGTCAACAGAAGTGACGACGGCTTCTCTATCAAAATATCTTATGTATAAATTTTGCATATTCTCGACACGCTTTTGTTGTCATTTACTCTCGTTACCTCATGTGTGACGCCCACAAGCGCCCATCAAACGCGAAGTTACGATTTTTTTCTTATTTTCCATTCTGAAGGATAGAGATTATTAACCCTATTGCCAACATTATTACCAAAACCGAGAGTCAGTCCTTTGTATTTCAGTGCCACATATCCCTTTGGCGCATCCACAGTTATAGCTTCAGCTCTGAGATAAGCCAAGGCATCCTCCAGCGTCAGGTCCACAGAGTGAAAACAATCGTCATTCATCTCCGTTGACATCGCCAGCCCGTGCTCCGGCTGCATCTTCTTGCCTTTCAGCGTAGCTATCTTCACTCCGTAACTCACGATCCTCAAGGACTTTCTCGCCCGTCTTAACACATCCAGGTGTTTTGTTGGGAAAGCAACGAAGTCATTATCCTCGGCAAAGAATGTCATATTCTCCGGATTGTTCAGCAAGCGTCGCAGTTCCGGCATATAAGCGGAATTATTTCCCACCACATCATGATCCTTGTCCTTGTTCTTTCCTTTCGTCTTCCTCTCCTTCTCTACTGTCACGTCATCGGCATCCTCAGGCTTACGTACCGGACACACAAAAAATCCTTCTCCACGCACCTTATGCGGGAAGAAGTGTCCGTCTGATATAGCCCACTCACTATCATCGAGCAGCGGCAGTCTTTCGGCTCCCAGATCTTCACACATCCAACGCACCATATCCTCATCTTCAAGATGATTGAAGGTACACGTGCTGTAAACAAGAATACCACCGGGACGCACACACTTCCAAATGTTAGACACTATCTCGTGTTGTCTCTGCCAGCACATATCCACATTACGCATGCTCCACTCCTCCACTGCCTTCTCGTCCTTTCTGAACATCCCCTCACCTGAGCATGGAGCGTCACAAATAACGAGATCGAAACATCCTTGGAAATCCGTGAAGTCCTCCGACGCATTATTGGTGACGATGACATCCGGACATCCCCACTTTATTATATTTTCGGCAAGCACCTGACATCTCTGTCTCACAATCTCGTTTGCCACGAGCACTGAGCCCTCAGGCAAAGCGGACAAAGCCAAAGTGGACTTACCTCCAGGAGCCGCACACAGGTCCAACGCCACCACTGGCTCGTCAATGTACTTCTTAATCACATGATGGATAAACATCGACGAAGCCTCCTGCACGTAATACGCACCCGCATGGAAGAGAGGGTCAAGAGTAAACGACGGTCGCTCTGACAAATAATACCCATCGTCACACCACTTCACTTTCTCACTCACCAACGATGACATATCCTCGAAGAGATCCTCACGCATCTTTTTCTTATTCACACGTATAGAGACGGAAGGGGCAGAAGAAAGAGACGCGCAAAGTGACTCAGTCTCATCCTTTCCTATTTGTTCTTCCATGATATGTAAGAAATCCTGTGGTAAATTCATACGAAATGTTATTTTTTATCTCTTAAAAATATTATTTCAGAAAAAAAAATTATCTTTGCATTCAAAATTATAACATCACATTAACTATGTCAGATATTCAACTAGATCAGTTAGATAGTCAAATTCTGCAAATGGTGGCAGACAACGCACGTGTACCTTTTTTGGAAGTGGCGAGAGTATGCAACGTTTCAGGTGCCGCTATACATCAGAGGATTCAGAAACTCACCAAAATGGGCATCATCAAGGGTTCACAGTTCAACCTCGACCCAGAGATTATGGGTTATGAGACATGTGCGTATATGGGACTCTACCTCAAGGATGTAGGCTCTTTCGACAAGGTCGTGGAGGCTCTGAAAAACATTCCTGAGGTTGTCGAGTGTCACTACACCACCGGCGGGTACGATTTATTCATCAAATTGTACGCAAGAAACAACCACCATCTGCTCACGATTATCCACGACAAACTGCAGCCGCTGGGTCTCAGCCGATCTGAGACCATCATATCATTCAATGAGGCCATCAAGAGGCAGATCCCTGTTCCAGCATGGAAAGACAAGGATAAGGCTGCCGAATCTGAGGAATAAGGCTCAGCGGTGTCTATCTTCAGAAACCACGAGCCATACGACATCACTTCTTCTTTCTGATGAAGTCCACGAAAGCATACCTTTGGGTATGCTTTTCGTCTTTGTTATGCTCCTCTCTCGACACCTCTTCCCACACACTCTTGTCTATCTCCGGAAAGAACGTGTCAGCTTTCTCCGGCGTGTCATATACATACGTCACACATAGCCTGTCCGCCACGGCGAACGCTTCCCCATAGACTGACGCTCCACCAATGATGAAAACGTCACCCTCACATGAAGCCAAAGCTTCATGAAGACTACCAAATAGGTCAGCCCCGGGAAATTCCTCTGGCTTACCGCCACGCGACAGAACAATATTCCTACGGTTGGGAAGAGCTCCCTTAGGAAGACTCTCAAATGTTTTCCTTCCCATAACGACCGTGTTACCCGTAGTGAGCGACTTGAAACGTTTCAAGTCATTAGGTAACCAATATATCAGTTTATTCTCAAAACCAATAGCGTTATTCTCTGCTATTGCCACGATAATAGAAATCATACGCTAACCTCCGCCTTTATATGTGGATGTGGGTCATAGTCCACCAATGTGAAATCCTCGTATTTGAAGTCAAATATTGACTTCACGTCCGGATTCAGTATCATCTTAGGAAGTTTCCTCGGCTCTCTCGTCAACTGCAGACGGGCCTGCTCTGTGTGATTGAGATACAGATGCGTGTCACCTGTCGTGTACACAAAGTCACCAGCCTTAAGACCCGTCACCTGCGCTACCATCATCAACAGCAACGCATAGCTGGCGATATTGAACGGCACACCGAGAAACGTGTCGGCGCTGCGCTGGTACAATTGCAATGAGAGACGTCCGTCAGCCACATAGAACTGAAAGAGGATATGACACGGAGGAAGGTTCATGTTCTCTATGTCAGCCACGTTCCACGCACTGACGATAAGTCTCCTCGAGTCAGGGTTATTCTTTATCTGATCTATGACATCCGTTATCTGATCTATATGCCCGCCATTATAGTCCGGCCACGAGCGCCACTGGTAACCATAGATATGTCCAAGGTTACCGTCCTCATCAGCCCACTCGTTCCATATACGCACTCCACGCTCCTGTAACCACTTAGCGTTCGTGTCGCCTCTCAAGAACCACAGCAACTCGTAAATGATTGACTTGAGATGAAGCTTCTTAGTGGTAAGCAGCGGAAAACCATCCTCCAAGCTAAATCTCATCTGATTGCCGAACACGGACAACGTACCTGTTCCTGTCCTGTCCCCTTTCTGTACACCTTCTGTGAGTATACGCTCAAGAAGATTCAAATATTGTTTCATAATATTTCCTGTTGATTTCCATGATCACATGGCGTTCGCTGCGCGAATTTAACGAAAATAGTTAAATCACATCATTCCCATGAACGAAATAATGCAAAGCGAATCAATTCACATACAATAGACCAATAGTGTCCTAAATAATTTCAAAAGAATGAAGGAAGTTGTTGCCATTAAAAT
>CALCEL010000114.1 GCA_937900485.1 uncultured Prevotellaceae bacterium | reverse complement strand
ACAGATTATCACGCAGCTCCTTATTATCCTCCAGTGTCGTCAGCTCACGTCCAGCAGCGTTACACAGAGTATACACGTTGGGAGTGGACAATGACGAGAATTTATCCATGAAGAACGAACAGTCAGAAGAGAAAATCGCAGAATGCGTTCCCTTCTTCGATGTCAGTCGTTGACGTTTTCCTGAAGTTTCCACCTTATATATATATTGCTCCATAGGGCTTCCCTCATTACTAGCAAAGAAAAAACACTTACCCGTCTCATCCGTGCCATAATAATCATTAACGTCGAACTCGCCCTTAGTCAATTGTCTGACGAGAGTACCCGTATTAGTATACAAATACAGGTGTTGAAATCCGTCACGTTCACTGAGAAGCACGAACTTATCCTTAGAGAAGTCCAGTTCAGTGTATGCTTTCTCGTCAACATACTTATCAGCTTTTTCTCTGAGGATAAGCTGAGAAGAAGTCGAACGCGGGTTCACCATATAGATATCCATCTGATCCTGATGTCTGTTAAGAGTGACGACAGCCAGTTTATCCTTGTCGCCAGTGAACTGTATTCTCGGTATATAGCCATCAGCCTCCACAGGCACTTCCAGTTTTCTTGTGACACGGCTCTTTATGTCGAAGCTATGGAGAGAGACGCGAGAGTTGACCTCACCAGCTTTAGGATACTTATAGCTGTACACGCCCGGGTAGAGAGTATACTCCTTTTTTGCCGGTCGCTCCCCCTTGTACCATGGGAACTGGAATATGCTGACCTCAGACTCGTCAAATCTGAGCCACGCCAGCATCTGGCTGTCAGAACTGAAGTCGTACGCGCAGTTAAAGCTGAACTCCTCCTCATAGACCCAATCCGGTTTCCCGTTGATAACCTTGTTGTACTCACCATCATTAGTAACCTGAGTCTCCGCATTATTATAAAGAAGTTTAACAATAAACAGGTTATTGTCGCGCACAAACGCTATGACATTACCATCGGGAGAAAACTTAGGACATTCCTGCGCCCCGCCCTTTGACAGAGGAGTCAATGTCCTGTTGTTCACATTATATATATAATACTCAGAAACAGCGGAACGTCGGTAGACAGGCGTCCTCTGTGTCTCGACAAGAATATTCTTTCCGTCCGGTGACATGATGTAGCCGTCGATTCTTGTCAGTTTAACGCCTCGAGCATTATTGACATCGAACAACACCCCCTGTTCCTCTCCGTTTTTGAAAGAATGACGTACGATCTTCTTTCCATCTTCGCTGATCCTTGAGTAAGACACACCGTCAGACATCGGAGACACTCCGTAAATTGTCTTAGGAGAATATGTGGAATTTACCACATCATCTATAGAAATATCACGTGCTGACGCACAAAAAGAAGCAATAATACACATTGCCAAAGAAATTATTTTCCTCATATTAGTTTTTTTCGTAATTTAGTACGAAATTACAAAAAAAAAAACAATCACAGTTATTATACATACATGTTTAACTCAAAAAGTATAAAAAGGAAAAAGATATGTGCCACAGCCATATTCACGTCCGTCATCATGGCAACGACATACGGGTGTCACGGTTCGGACGAAGAATCCGGCGACGTGGTTCGTGACAGCATTGAGGCAGAGCATGTCGGGAAAGGGACAGACGAGATTCTCTCACAGCTCAAACAATGCGCAGACCTTGCCACCACAGAGGTCAAGATACGCAAGATAGCCATCTACGACTCCAGCAAGAGCGAGCATTTCTCATGGACCTCACCGTCCACATGGAAATACGGAGACCGCAAATGCATCATTCCTGTTGAGGTACGCATAAAATACGGTTATGACATGAACGAGATGACGCTTGACAATATCAAGCTGACAGATGACAGCACCGCCGTAGTCGTGATATTGCCAAAGCTAAAGATCATTGACGCCGGCTATAACGCAGAGATAGACAGAGCATCGGTCACAAGCATCTCAACGGGTTTACGAGACAAGATTGGTCATCAGATGGAGGAGGAGATACGTCGCAAAGGGTACGAGTCAGTACTGAAGGAAGACCTCTCCGGTGTCATTGGAGATGACATCGAGAAGAACACCAAAACACTTTTTGAGTCTATAATCAAATCTCTTGGATGGGAAAATGTACAGATATATACAACACATAAAAAATAACGACATAGTCAAGACATTGCTTAAGCACAAACGTCTCCTAATGTATGTGGTGGCGGCAGTTCTGCTTGTAATTATGCTGAGCGTATCGCTGTCGCGCTGCACCGGCGAGAAGACAGACGAAGCCAGTCAGGAGGTTGTGCTGGAAGACACACCTATAGAGATTGAGGACGTCAGGCCTACTGGTGAACTATATGTAAGCACAGCAATCATGGAGGACTACACCACTCTTCAGAGGACAGAGAGACACCTCGGCATCATTCCAGAGGAGCATTCCTGCGTACAGATTGTAAGACAGAAATGCAGCTTCGTTGTCGACCTGGACAAAGTCGTCTATGAGAAAGACACACTCAACAGACTCTACGTCCGTCTACCGGAACTGCGATACGTGGCGTCAACTCAGAACTCACCCTTCATGTCAGACGACGAGGATTTCTGGATAGAGAGTCTGCCAAACACCAACGGTCTCAAGCAGAAAGTGGCGAGACAAATAAGAGAGCGTTTCGACACACCTGAGAACCGCAAGAAAGCGAAGTCCTATGCGGAGAGTGCAGTGTCAGCCATGCTAAGCAAAATGGGATACGAGGTCACCTTCGTCAGCGAGATAAATACCGAGAGGAGATGACAAACAGCGAAGCCCCATGCCGAAGAACAATACAGAACTAAACATATTAACAATATTCATATTAACAATTAAAAGTCAAAATTACTATGGAAATTAACTCAAAGACTATCTACATCGCTTCGGCTATCGTAGTTGCGGGCATGATAGCGTCCGCTGAATGCTTAAGCAACGGAATCGTCGCATTCAAGGACCGCGACCGCTGCGTGACAGTGAAAGGACTCGCTGAACGTGAGGTGAAAGCTAACAAAGTGACATGGCCTCTAGTATATAAAGAGATGGGCAACGACCCGTCTGAAATGTACGACAATCTGAACAGGAAAAACAACAAGGTGCTATCCTTCCTTAAGGCAGGCGGTATCACTGATGACGAGATAAACATCAACCCGCCGACAATAACTGACAGGCAAGCAGACAACTATGGCAACGAGATAATGACGTTCCGTTACAAGGCAGAGTGCGTGATAACCGTGACATCCAACAATGTTGACAAGGTACGCGCCCTCATGAGCAGACAGGCCGACCTTATGAAGCAGGGCATCGCCCTTGTCTACGAGCAATACGGAGACAACCAGGTTACTTACGAATTCACTGAGTTGAATAAGATTAAGCCGGAGATGGTGGAAGAGGCGACGAAAAATGCTCGCAAAACGGCAGAGAAGTTCGCTGAAGACTCAGAATGCAAACTCGGAGGAATCAGAAAGGCCCAGCAAGGCTTCTTCTCCATCGAGAATCGCGACGCCAACACTCCTTATATCAAGAACGTGCGCGTGGTCAACACTCTTGAGTACTCGCTGAAATAAGACTACACATAACGGGCTGTCGACAACGCTACAACACGTTGTTGGCAGCCCGTTAAAAAAAAGACGCACAACTCATCTCGAGCTACACGTCTAATACTAACATTTTGCTATATTTTCACTATTTATCAGGAATGAACATTTACTTTGAAGGATACATTTTTTCGAAAATAACACACGTGAGACCATAAGGCCATAATCACGTTGTAACTTAGGGATGGATGAAATTAATTACATGTTAAAATTCGGGTCGGATGAAAGATATCTTCAAAGTTACTTCAAAATACTCGCAGAAACAAATCCATCGCTATGGACACACGAGCACTAATCAAAAAAAAAATGATGAACAAGAATAAAATATTCAATACTTAATTATACATAATAGCAGAGTGTGACATTCTCACAGAATCCACGAACTCAGAATACGTGTTACGCGCAGACTTATTATCAGTCTTGGCAGGCATTTGACTCTCCACGTTACTCCTCTCAATCTCTTTCATCTGCTGTTCCGGTATCATAGACAAGAAAAACACCGTTACATAAAAAATCAAAAAATAACCTATTACCTTCATAACACATCAATTTTACTGGCCAGCTACTGACCACATGGGAGAATGATTTATTTATCACATTTTTCTGAGCGGTGAGAATAATAGCAGCGCTCATTCATTTGAACGATGCAAATGTATCAACATATCAAAAAATAACATTTCAATTAAAGTCTTTTGAATTGTATTTTTAACGCAAGAATATCATTTGTTGTCTCAAAATGCATCGAAAATGAAAATTGAGACACCATGTTTCCTAAATATTACTCTAAAAAGGAAGTATACAACATTTTTAGCGCAAAATCATGAAAACTACCAGATGAAAAATATTTTTTGATATACGACAGAAAAAATGTCAAAAAACAAAAACATTCATTTGTATAACACTGACATAACAGAATACAGGATGGCGAATACATTGTCTGACATCACTATAATTCGATGTTGTCGTAAGGTCTCACGGAGCGTACAATTCGGGAATGCAGATAATAAATGCTTGAGTAATGCTGTATCATGGTATAACAAAACGACAATCAAGATTGTAGTTGACTGAAAAAAACAAGTGGAAATATGGACAATTGAGGCCATCACGAAATTTCCTACACCCATCTTCCATCAAATACCGGTTAACTTACTGATATTCTACAAACAAAGCGTCATAAAACTTTATGTCTCTTTTTTGGAATTCTCAGGTTAGGTTATAGTCTATACGCAGGTCTGAGAATCTTAAAAACCCAACCTGAACTTTTCAACGTCCTAACCTAAGAATTTCAGACGTCGAATAAGACATGAGAAAAAACAGAAAGTCATTTTTCCGTGAACACACATCAAGATATTTTGCAGAAAAAAAGGACACCAGAAAATGTGCGAAATGGAATAAGACTATTGTGACGTACCTATTCACCAACACTGATGAGGAAGGGCCGTCAAGAACACTTAAAGGGTAATGAAGAAAAGAGAGCCGCAGGTGTCATTCCTGCGGCTCTCCATTATACGTTACTCACATGTCACCTTATATATAACGTGTTATTTCATTGAGTAGACGACATCCATAATCTTTTTGCCTATCTCATCAGCCTCAGCCATTGTGGCAGCCTCAGAATAGACACGAATAATAGGCTCCGTATTTGACTTTCTAAGGTGCACCCACATATTCTTGAAGTCAATCTTGACGCCATCGATATCGTTCACCTCGACATCTGGCTGTCCGGAATACATCTCCTTCACCTTAGCGAGTATAGCATCGACATCAGTTGAAGCATCGAGGTCAATACGGTTCTTAGCTATATGATATTCAGGATAAGTGGCGCGAAGCTGACTCACCGTCAATCCCGCGTTCTTTTCTCTCTCATGAGCGAGGTGAGACAGGAAGAGAGCGATGCCAACGAGAGCGTCACGTCCGTAATGAGCTGCAGGATAAATCACGCCGCCATTACCTTCACCACCGATAACCGTGTTAGTCTCCTTCATCTTAGTCACCACGTTCACCTCTCCCACAGCCGCGGCGTTATACTGCTGACCATACTTTCTTGTGACATCTCGGAGAGCACGTGTTGAAGACAGATTACTTACAGTGTTTCCAGGAGTATGTTTGAGCACATAATCAGCGACTGTCACCAGTGTGTACTCCTCACCGTACATCGTTCCGTCCTCACAGATAAACGCCAGTCGGTCCACGTCCGGGTCGACCACGAAGGCAACGTCCTTGCCGCCCTTGCTCATGAGAGTCATAATATCAGAGAGATTCTTCTCGAGAGGCTCAGGGTTATGTTGGAAGTCGCCAGTAGGCTCAGCGTAGAGCGGAGTGACGTCATTGACGCCGAGTGCCGCAAGCAGTTTAGGAAGAATCACGCCACCGACTGAGTTCACAGAGTCGAAAGCCACCTTGAATCCCGCTTTCTTGATAGCAGGCACATCGACGAGATCCAGTCCAAGTACGAGATCGACATGTTTCTGGTCGTAGGTGTTATCCTCACGATACTTACCAATGTTATCCACATCCGCAAACTCGAAATCCTCAGACTCAGCAATGCGTATCACCTCATTACCTTCTTCAGCGTTCAGGAACTCACCTTTCTCGTTGAGGAGCTTGAGTGCGTTCCAGTGGCGCGGATTATGGCTGGCAGTGATGATGATACCACCGCATGCACCTTCCATGGTTACCGCTATCTCAGTAGTAGGAGTAGAGGCGAGTCCGATGTTCACGACATCGAATCCCATTCCCATCAACGTGCCGCAGACAAGATTCTTCACCATCTCTCCCGATATACGGGCATCTCGTCCCACAACGATTTTCTTACTGTCCATAGTTGTTGTACGACGCACAAGAGTAGCGTAAGCAGTAGTAAACTTCACGATATCGAGCGGATTTAGGCCATCTCCCACCTTTCCGCCAATAGTACCTCTGATTCCAGAAATAGATTTTATGAGTGACATTTTTCGCAAATATAAATATTATTAATCAAATCCACAAAAAAGAAAACAGACGCCATCAACGGACGGCATCTGTATTTTTCCCGCTCACTTCCCAAGCTGATAACTTATCTCATAATAGTATGGATACACGTATTGAGAGGCTGTGGTTGTGCCTGAGGAGTGAGGTATAATCAGTCTCACCCTGGCTATCTCGCCTGTGTCGCGAGAAAGTCGCACGAAGTCAAGAGGTTTGAGCCATCCGGTAGGAACGACCTGCGAGCCGTATGACGTATACATAAGCCCCTCAGTGAAAGACGCGGTGTATGAGCGTCCTCGGTGTGAGTAGTTCACCAGCATCTTATCCACGAGCCAGTAGTAGGAAGCCCACTTGTTAGAGAGTGTAGTGTCAGCTGTCTCGATATTATACTCGAGGAAGCGGCACAGTACCACCTTATTGACAGTGCTGTCGGCGAAATCCTTAGACATCTCCGGCATCGTCCTGCCTTCTCCCCTCGTTATGACCTGCATGTAGATACCGTCATCCTCGAACAGGACGAACTCATTCTTCGCAGTGTCGGTTATACTATCCTGAGCATAGAACTGGCTTTCCGAAATGACATTTATCTGTCCGACAAACTCATTATCTGAAATAAACTTATTTATCGCATTTTTCTCTTTTTTCTTCTTATCCGCATAAGTCTCCGAGTCACTGCATGAAGCGGCGGAGAACGCCACAAACATAAGTGTAAAGACCATGAGAGTTAAGTACGTTAGTTTCTTCATTTATTTTAACTATTAATTATTCTTAGCCCGACGCGTCTGTATGAGTGTCACAAGCATCTTAGACTCTCCACTCTCTCCTCCGGTCGCTCAGCACCGAAGACGTAACTACCTGCCACCAGCACGTCGACACCCGCCTCAGCGAGTCTGCGCCCTGTCTCAAGATTCACGCCGCCGTCGACCTGAATCAGGGTGTCGGTACCCATTTCATCAATCACACGTCTCAGTTTCCTCACCTTATCGATGGAGTGCTCTATAAACTTCTGTCCTCCGAAGCCAGGATTGACAGTCATCAGCAATATCATATCGGCGTCAGCCAGCACGTCCTCAACGAGTGATACTGGCGTATGTGGGTTGAGAGCTACTCCCGCCTTCATTCCAGCCTCATGGATTTGCTGTATATTTCTATGCAGATGCGGACACGCCTCATAATGCAAAGTCATCATGTATGTCCCAAGGTCACTGAACTGACGAACGAATTTCATCGGATTCTCAATCATGAGATGCACGTCCAACGGTTTCTGACATAATCTAGCAACAGACTCCAAGACGGGGAATCCGAAACTTATGTTCGGGACAAACACACCGTCCATCACATCGAAATGCAGCCAGTCAGCCTTACTTCTGTTTATCATCTCTATTTCCTTTCCGAGATTCGCGAAGTCAGCCGCGAGAAGTGAAGGTGATACTATCATAACAATCCTTTTGAGATTAAACCATCATATAATACTGCGGGGCATGCCGTAAGCGCGATCCGTACCGTGTCACAGGGCAGATCACTTCAGCGAGAACGATGTCTGTCCTATCATCTGGCTGTCACAGAACACAAACACCTTATACGTGCCGGCAACCACAAACTCGTCTATATCCGAGTACATCGTTATCGTCTGCTCCTCTCCATCATACTCCACATATTTCTTTTCAGTATACTCAAGCTGAGTGTCCTCGTACGCGAACGTGCCTTTTTTGCCTAACACGGAGTTGTCCGGCTTAAGAATCCTCGCGTAAAGAATACGTTGTCCGTTTTCCGCTGTCACGTTTTTCACGATGGTGAAGCCGAATGCCAGTTTCTTACAGTCCTTGGCCTTTGACGTGTCTTTACCTCTTTTGTTACGAGGAGAGACCCAGAATCCTGTGGCGTCAAGCTGAGCGGCTATGTTGACCTTGTCCTTGAGTGCGTTTCTCTCTGTTGACAGTGAGTATATCTGGTTGTTAGCCTGGCTCACCTGACTCTTCATCTCACTATTCTCATTCATGAGACTCTCATTGAGTCTGTTGAGGGAATCCACCTGCATGATATAGTTACGCAGTACTTGTCTGAGAGTGGATATCTCTTTCCTAAGTCTTTTTATCTCTCTTGCGTCAGTGGCTTTTGTGTTCTCGAGTTCCTCGAGAAGTGCCTGCGTGTGTCGTCTCTCTTCCTCAATCTGAGCGATGAGCGAGTCGTTGCTCAACTGTTTCTGAAGCTCACCGTATTGAGTGTCGAAGTCACGGTACTGCATTGCCATCTCTTGTCGGTCCAACTCTGCCAGCTCCTGCAGCTGCTCGTTTTCCGTTGATTTGTCTATGAGCATATATGCCATAAAAGCCAGGATGGCAACCAACACTGCCACGACAGTGGCGAAGACCACAAATTTTCTATCTTTCATTACTTTTTTCACAATTCGTATTACAATGCAAAATTACGTTTTTTTCGGGAAAAGAGTGGCATAACTCATCTTAATATTTCTTAAGCGCACCTTTAATGGCACAAATCGTACGTTAACACGTTAAGACCTCTGTGTTCGTTGTCATCCACAGACACCGCATGTCATGTATGGAACACACACGAAAAGGGGTTCGTCGAACACGGTAAAAAAAGACTGCCGGTGACGTGGGTCACCAGCAGTCCATCCCTATCTTAATAAAAAGTTATCACTTAACCAACACAAAACCACCGCCATCGCTCATTGACACTGTCATGACAGAGCCTGAGCACTTGAAATCTTTCCTCTGTGGTTCCCTTGTCTTAAGGTTGTCGCTATACAACACCGCCATGTCACCCTTTTTGAGCATTGGCAGGCTCAGCTTCAGTGTGAGTTCCTTGCCTGTCGCGTTATTTCCCGCAACGAACCATTTATCTCCATGTCGTCTCGCTATGACGCAGTATTTACCAGGATAACCGTCGATAAACAATGTCTCATCCCAAGTGGTAGGCACGTCACGCATATAGTCTATGCACAACTCAGGCGCACCACCCTTTCCGAACTCACCAAGGTTCTCTGGCGTAATGGCGAAATTCTGTATAGGATTCTGGAAGAGTACGGTCGTAGCCAGCTCATGACAGTCTGTCGTACGACGTTTGTTTCCGCGCTGGTCCGGGTTATTGCCTTTATTGAGTGTACGGGAAAGGAAGCATCCTCCGAACTCCATACATCCCACGGTGTTGCGCACGAATGGGTGGAGTGCAGTGTTCTGAGCCTCAGCGTCACAGAAATGCTGATCGAAGAACAAGTTCTCGGAAGCCAACACTGCCTCAGAACCGACATAGTTAGGATACATACGTTCCCATCCTCTCGGCAATGTACATCCGTGGAAGATCACCATCAGTCCGTTGTCATCAGCGTCTGACAATATCGACTCATACAGACGCATCGTCTCCTGCTTGTCACCTCCGAAGAAATCGACCTTGATACCCTTAACACCTATATTCCTCATCCATCTCATGTACTGCTTACGAGTAATCGGATTGCACATAATGTTAATCGGCCCCTGCTCTATGTCGTTCCACCAACCACTTGAGCTGTACCAAAGGAATACGTCCACGCCTTGGCTTCTCGCATAACGCACGAGGTCCTCCATCCTGTCCTTACCGATGTTGTTGTCCCACCAGTTGTCCACGAGCACATACTCGTATCCAAGAGACTTGGCAAGCGAAATGAACTTAACCTGGTCGTTGTAGTTGATTGAGTTGTCTTGCCAGATTATCCAGCTCCATGTTCCGCGTCCGTACTTATACTTGTTAGCGCTCTCATATTGCGGCTTGACATAGTCCCAAGGTATGGTAGTCTCCACAATAGGCTTAAGCGTTGTACCCACTGTGATGGTACGCCATGGAGTCTCACCCGGCAGAGCAAAAGCAGGCTCGACAGTACCATTGCCATTATTCTCGCCTGCCATTGGGAACTCCACAGTATAAAGTCCGTCATTCTTCATGTCAGACAAGCGTGATCCGCAATAGTTGGAACCGACACCTGTTTCACTAATCAACACCCATCCCTCATTCCTCTTCACGTATTTCTTTGATGACTTCTTCTTGTCTTGCGTGACAGCCTCAGCGCCACCGACATGGAAGAGACATGGGAAAGTGTATCCATGTCCATATCTCGACTTTGTCGTCATAGGAGCGTCGAACACATACTCTTCCTCGTAGCTTGGCTTCGTTCCTTTCCATCCGATCATAGCGTCAGACTGAGGACAAACGAATGTGGTTGTGGTGGACGGGAAATCAAATCCGGTTTTCTCACTCATCACCCTCGTGGAGAATTTCTTACCATTATTTCTGTCCGGCTGATTAGGGATGACATATTTGAAAGCGATGTCATTCTTGCTCACTCTGAACACTACGTCAAAAGACTTCTTGTCAGCGTTTACCAGAGTGACCACCAACTCATTTGCATCCACCTGTGCATTAGCACACTTTGTCCTGTCCATGGTATAGCTATAATAAAGATGCTGTTCTTTCTTACCAGTAACAGTCAGGTTAGCTGACAGGTCGGCGAAATCCGTCACCAAACCAAGTGGTGACTCTTCCAACATACGTATCCCGTCGTAAGTGACAGAATAAACAGGTTTTCCGTCTTTCACGTCAAAACTGAGCATCAGCTTGCCATCAGGTCCACTTACCTTCATCTCTTCCGATGACGCCACCAACGACATTAACAATGCTCCACAAAACAAAGAAATTTTTCTCATCATATATGTTAATTTTTATTCTTCATATTACCCTTCACGTGTCACGCTTTTAAGCTGCTCACTATAAGCTGCCAACGCCTTCTTGCATATCTCCTCAGCCGCATCCAAGGTTCCGTCAATATGCCCGCCGGCCGCATTGAAATGTCCTCCTCCGTTGAAGAATTTCTCGGCCATCTCACGTGCGGAGAAATCATCATAGGAACGTACGGATATCCAGACAACTGGCTTCTCAGTGTCTTCCCTAAGCGAAATGGACAGTTTCTGTCCTCTGATGGAAAGAGGAATATTCACGACTCCCTCAAGGTCACCTTTCAAGAAATGATATCGCTGAAGTTCTTCACGTGAGACACAGAAATAAGAGGCGTGGAGTTCCGGGAAGTATCTCAGTTTCTCACTTAAGATATATCCCATCAGACGGAATCTGTCGGCCGTATAGGTGTTGAACAATCTCCTGTAAATAATGTCTTTGTTTATTCCCTTTCGCAACAGCTCCGCTATTATAGAGAACACATCCGGGTCATTACTGTTGTACGTGAATCCACCTGTGTCAGTACACATACCCACATAGAGATCTTCCGCCCCGTAGGTGTTGACGTTCTGTATCTCACCCAGTGAGTCCAACAGACGGAAAACAAGCTCACACGTGCTGCAACAATCAGGTCGTGAGATAGTGAGATTAGCGAACTTGTCTGGTTCCATATGGTGATCCACTAACATCTTACGGGCCTTGCTCTTCGACACCGGCACAGCCAAGTCATCGATTCGTGACAAGGTATTGAAGTCAAGACAACAAATAAGGTCAGCGTAGTTGACAAGGTTATAACAGAGGCTTTTCTGCCTTTCGAATATCACAATCTTATCCGCATCATGCATCCATCTCAGGAAATCCGGATACAGGTTTGGGACAATCACGGTAACTTTCTTGCCCTTCTTCTCCATATACTCCTTCAGCGCAAGTGAAGAGCCCACTGCGTCTCCGTCTGGAGCGGAATGGGTAACAATTACCGCGTTTCGACATTCATCGAAATACCTTTTTGCCTCTGCAGTCTCATTAACCGATATTTTTCTTTTCAGCATATAAATCTCCTTGCATTTAGTTAGTCACACGCCATCATCTTACAGTAAGTAACTTATGGACGCATCAAGACCACGTCCATGACAAATGTCGATGTGTGACATGACAAATGTAACAATAAATCCCCCAAAAACGATGGTCAAACATCTTTATTTGGCTACACGGATAACAGAGTACGCTAAGACATGTCCATCAAGGTACAACACATCCTTTCATCACGCCCTGTCACTCTGTGTCAACATTCTCGTCGAGTTTCAGAGATTCGCAGATTATCTCACGCACCTCTTTTATTAGCACCTTACTACTCTTACCTCTGAAATCCTCGTATGGTATAGGCTTATGTATTATCAACTCCATAGAATGATGGCTTACCATCGTGGCGTTTCTGTTGAACACATTGTAACTGCCGTTAATGGTAATCGGAACTATCGGTCGCTCAAGCTGCGTGGCAAGCAAGAAAGCCCCTCTTTTAAACTCACCCACCTTACCGTCTCTCGTACGAGTACCCTCTGGGAAGATGCACATAGACATATTGTGCTCCAAGTTCTCTCTCGACTCTTCAACAGCTTTCGCTATTGAAGAGACAGACTCGCCTATATAAACATGACCGGACTTATAACAAGCGTATCCGATGAAAGGTATGTTTCTTAGATAGTCTTTCATCATCCATTTGAACTTATGCCCGAGGTAGGCATAAACAAGAAATATATCGAAGTAGCCTTGATGGTTCGGCATGAACACATAGGTCTGCTTCGGATCTATGTTTTCCCTTCCCGTTACAGTTATCGGGATAAGATAAATGAAACACGTGAACCAACTCCAAAACTGAGGCACGTAATGTGCCACGTACTTTCTGTCACCCACGATACCTGCCAACGCTGTAATGCTACCACAAATCACTGACATAATGAGAAACAATGGTGTGGCGATTAGATATGTATAAGTCTTATAAATCATTTATCTTTCTATTTACCTTTTTCCATTTCTACCTAATCCCAACGGAATTCTTCGCAAGGTGATGACGGACAACTCCGGCCATGCGCCAAATCTAAAAGGTCCGAGAAATCCGCCGACGCCTTCTGAGACGTTGAGAACCTGCGTGTCTTTTTTGTATATTCCAGACCATTCGACATACTTCCACGCCACTGGAGACCAACCCCAGACCTTGAACTGTCCAGCATGCGTATGTCCCGATAATGTCAACTGCACGGAGGTATTAGGTACCACCTGCATCCTCCAATGACTAGGGTCATGACTCAACAAAACGACAAAATCATTTCTCGTCACGCCTTTCAGAGCCTTAAAGATGTCACCATATTGCGGGAATGGCGGTGCACCATAATTTTCCACACCTGCCAACACTACGTACTGTTCACCTCTATGTATACGTACGTGCTCATTACACAACGGCTTCCAACCGAAGCCTCTCTCCATGTCAAGCAGCCTATCCACATCACTCTTCTGCTCACTCTCCGACAACTTGGAATACGTGGCATAGTCATGATTTCCCAGAATGCAGAAAACGCCGTCCCTAGCGCTGACAGCACTAAACACGTCGTTCATGCCATCCAGTTCGGAAGACTGTCTATTCACCATGTCACCCGTGAAAACAACAAGGTCACAATGCTGTTCATTTATGGTGTTGATGATTTTTCTCACAAAGTCCTCTCCTCCATCACGGAAAGTGCCGACATGTATATCAGAGACCTGCAGTATACGATATCCGTCAAAATTTTCCGGCAAGTTATCGTAGAAAATCACATGACGTTGAACAACCAGATGTTTACTGCCCCAGAAAACACCTGTCAGGAGCACAAGAACCAACAACATGGCGAATGCCATGCAGGAGACCCTGAGAGCGGTCTTGATGTTATCTTTAGTTCTCACGTCCATAATAATCACAACATATTACCTTCCAGAAATTTACGCATCACGTCAACACTCAGTCCACGTCTGCGTGAATAATCTTCCAGCTGTGTCTGGTCTATCTTTCCGACAGAGAAATATCTCGATTCCGGATGTCTTATCATCAATCCACTGACGGAGGCGTGCGGTCTCATCATTCCGCTGTCAGTCAACGACACTCCGATCGCGGGAAAATCCAACAACCTCTCAAGTATAAAATTCAGAGATATATCCGGAAGGCACGGATAGCCGACCGCCGGACGTATGCCGACAAACTTCTCCTGATGCATCTCTTCTATAGTCAACTTCTCATCACTCGCATAGCCCCATAAATTCTTTCTCACCTCCTCATGAAGACACTCCGCGGCCGCTTCTGCTATTCTGTCTGACAGTGTCTGAACCATCATTTTCCCGTACGGGTCGTCCTTATCATACTGATTCTGCATATCACTATCAACAGATGTGGCGAAAAGTCCAATCACATCAGGCACACCAGATGTGACAGGGCGTATGAAATCGCTCAGGCACCAACAAAAGCCGTCCGTACTAACATGTTGCTGTCGTAACATCGGCAATCGTTCAATCACCTTCGGTGTCTTTGAGCAGCAGGGACAATCCGACGGATGCACAAGCACGATATCATCTCCGTCCGAATTACATCGGCACAGCCTCACCACAGCCCTCGCATAAAAAAATCTGTCAAAACGATTAAGTAATGCAACAGCGTCGGTATATAGTTTCTTACCCTCATCACTCTCAGCACTCACCTTCCATGCGTAGAAAAAATACGTCCAATTTATATATGGTACAAGAGTGCTAATCTGATATCTGAACAACATTTCGCTAAGTGATTAAATCCACACATACTTTACCATACCACCCAATCGTTTCACGTTCCTCGTCAGTTGAACACCAACTCCTTTCCACGAACGCCGTCGATGACAATGCCGTCACAATAGGCTGTCTTACCATTAACTATGGTTCGCATAACCTTCCAGTTAAACGTACGTTCATCCATAGGTGTCCATCCACATTTAGTGTAATACCTACCCTCTTTCACCTGCCAGCTTGAATTAGGTTTCACCAAAACCAAGTCAGCGAAATAACCTGGTCTCACGAATCCCCTTCGGTCGATGCCGAACAACATAGCAGGATTATGACTCATCAGTGCAGGCACTCGCTCCAAAGGGATCACATTCTCATCCACGAGTTCCAACATTGACACAAGTGAGAACTGCACCATCGGCATGCCAGACA
>CALCEL010000113.1 GCA_937900485.1 uncultured Prevotellaceae bacterium | reverse complement strand
AGAATCAGGACAAGGAATTCAATCAGATAATCAAGAGTTATATAAGTAAAAACTCCAGAAACAGCATATTGCTAAAAACACAAAACAATGGAAGGTAAAATGATTATACTTGCCGCACCATCAGGAAGCGGCAAATCCACTATTGTCAAGTATCTGATGGAAAACGAGGATCTCAATCTGCATTTCTCAATTTCCGCCACATCGCGAGAGCCACGCGGCACAGAGAAGAACGGTGTGGAATATTTCTTCATGACACCAGATGAGTTCAAGTCACACATTGACGCCGGTGACTTCATCGAGTATGAGGAGGTATACAAGGATAAGTTCTACGGAACACTCAAGTCACAAGTGGACTCACAACTGAAAGCTGGCGAGAACGTGATATTCGACGTGGACGTCAAAGGCGCCATGAGCATCAAGCAGATGTACGGAAACCGCGCGTTAAGTCTGTTCATACAGCCACCAAGCATTGAGGAGCTGCGCTCAAGACTCGAAGGCAGAGGCACGGACAGCCAGGAGGTGATAGAGCAGAGATTGGCAAAGGCTGAGTTCGAGCTCTCATTCGCAGAGAAATTTGACGAGGTGGTCGTCAACGACAATCTGGAGATAGCGGAAGTGGAGGCAGAGTCTCTCATTGAGGATTTTTTGAACGAATAAGATAAAACATGGCGAAGACAGAAATAGCTACACTTGGTGAGTTCGGATTGATTAAACACCTGACACAAGACATTGAACTGAAGAACAAATCCTCACAACTTGGTGTGGGAGATGACTGTGCAGTGCTGTCACAGACTGAAGGCATGGAGACCCTCGTCACCACTGACATGTTGATGGAGGGTGTTCACTTCGACCTCACATATATCCCATTTAAACACTTGGGATACAAAAGCGCACAGGTTAACTTCAGCGACATTTACGCCATGGGCGGAATGCCTAAACAGATTACAGTGAGCATAGCCGTTGACAAGCGCTTCGGCGTGGAGGACCTCAACGATTTCTACGAGGGTCTCAAGACTGCTTGTGACCAGCACGGAGTGGATATTGTCGGAGGTGACACTTGCTCATCAAGAACAGGACTCGCCATAAGCATAACATGCATAGGCGAGGTGGAAGCCGGTAAGGCAATAAGGAGAGATGGTGCGAAGGAGACAGACATCATATGCGTCAGCGGCGACCTAGGAGCCGCGTACATGGGCTTCCAGCTACTGGAGAGAGAGAAACAAGTTTACTACAAACAGATTGAGAATGCCAAGACAGACGCTGAGCGCCTCGCCATCTCACAACCTGACTTCGCCGGCAAGGAGTATCTTCTGGAAAGACAGATGAAGCCAGAGGCGAGGAGAGACATCATAACTAAGCTGAAGGAGATGAACATAACACCTACGTCAATGATGGACATAAGCGACGGTCTCAGCAGTGAGCTGATGCACATATGTACACAGAGTCACGTGGGATGCAGAGTATACGAGGAACGTATTCCTATTGACTACCAGACAGCAGTTATGGCAGAGGAGATGAACATGAACCTCACAACGGCAGCCCTCAACGGCGGAGAAGATTACGAGCTACTTTTCACTGTTCCAATCACGGAGCATGACAAGATAGAGCAAATGGAGGGGGTGAAGGAGATCGGCTATATAACAAAAGAGTCTTTAGGCAAATGCCTCGTCACAAGAGACGGTAACGAATTTGAGCTTAAGGCACAGGGGTGGAATCCGATAAAGGACCTTTAAGAAGACGAGGCAAAGACAAACAATAAAAACCGCGGCGCATAAGTTATGCGCCGCGGTTTTGTATATGTACTCAATCGATACACCTTAAATAATATATAGGGCAAAGTGGTATCATATGAGCCAAGAGACTCAGATAGGGAGAGAGACCGGCAGTTATCACTGGAAGAAACTGAAGTTCACACTACCATAATTCCTGTGCTCAACAAACCTTGCATGATTGTTGAAATCATAATCCCTGCCATGCTCCAGCACAAACACACCACCATCTTTCAGCAACGGCAGAACAGCGTCAGGGATGTCAGAAAGATTAGGTAACGCATAAGGAGGGTCAGCGAAGATGATGTCAAAGGTCTTGTCACAATGAGAGCAAAACTTAAACACATCATTCTTTAACACCTGCCATTCCTTGACATCAAGCTCACGAGCCACCTTACAAAGGAACTGCCAATGTCTGAAATCCTTCTCCACACTGACCACGCTAGAGCATCCTCTGCTCACAAACTCCAGTCCTATGCTGCCCGTCCCACTGAAAAGGTCGAGCGCTACAGGAGAGCAGTCAAAGTCGACGTACACATTCTCAAGGATATTAAACAAGCCCTCCTTGGCGAAGTCAGTAGTCGGACGCGCCTTGAAATTCGTAGGAGTAGGAAAAGACCGTCCCTTATATTTACCTCTGATAATACGCATAAAAGAAATCGTCAAAAACCGCAAACCAATAAAGTCTGCAAATCGTAAGGAATATTCGCATTGCCGCCCGTAAGCTCATTTCTAAAGTCCTCACGGCGGTCAATCAAACTTATATTACCGATGAAATTCTGCGTCTTGCTGACAAGTTCCTTACGATGTTCCAGTGTATCGCCCACGATGGACAGAGAATCCTCGACCTGGTCAAATCCCAATTGTTTCCACACATTTAAGATGTAATACTGAGTGTCCGCCACTGTACCGACTGCGAAAGTGTTGACAAACAGCATACGTCCATTGTCGAAGGCATATAGCGTCAGTTCCTTGTCATGCAGGTACGCATACATCTTCCTGTTAGTGCCGAACATGCTTTTCTCACCGAAAAACTCTATCAGCGTACTTGCTGAGGCATAGAATCTCGCGCGAGGGAAGTCATCGTGTATCAGCTGATACACGTTCTTGTCAAGTCCAAACACTATAGCAATGCCCGAACGTCTCAGCACATTATAACTGACATGCTGAGGTTTATCCTTTGGGAACGCACACTCATAATACTTCACTGCGTCGTCAAAGTTGAAATAAGCCACAGGCACAGTTGTGAAATGCGGTGTAGTGATAAGCACATTCACTCGTTGATACTCATCTTTCAGCATCGGTTCATTTCTCAGCGCCTCTTTAACGTTAGCCGCGAGTGAGATTGTTGGTTGAATGTCGTACACCTTATACTCGAACTGAGTATTCGACATCGGTTTGTATGAACAAAAAGAAAGTCCATTCGTGCTGACACGAATGGACAAACTTTTATTATTAGGATTCTTTTCCGTCATCTGATGATTTGTTATTCGTCCCAGTTACCAGCAAGCTTATTGCTTGTATCTTTAAGGTCACCTATACGAAGTCCGTACCACTCACCTTCAGTGTCATCCTCATTATCCAACCAAAGCTCAGCTCTGTTCTTGTTAAGCTTCTTGAGGTCAGCCTTAAGGTTCTTGATACGCTTCTCAGAGAATCCCTCCATGTAGTCATCGAGACGTGCTCTAACCTCAAGGAGAACATCGAACTCACTGGTACGCATATTATACTGAGAGTGCTTACGCAACTCGAACTCACCATACTTAATCTCGCACTTGTTGTTCTTGTCGAAAGAAGACACAACAGTGAAAGAAGAACCATCAGCCTTACGTCCTACAGGGATGTACTTAAGAGAGTCTGGGCACTTGATGCCAAGGAGCTCAGCGGCAGACTTGTACACTGTGTCACGACGGATAATTCCCTGACGAACAGCCTCACGCTCTGTAAGACCACTCTCCAACTGATCATCTGTTAACTCACCCTCCTTGACAATATTGTCAACAGCCTTGCTGTTCTTGACGAAGTCAATCAAAGAGTCGAGTGTTCCGACATACTGTCCATAAGTCTTCTTATAGAGTTCCTCAGCTTCCTTAATCTGAAGAAGACGTTCTTTCACAGCTTTCTCACGCACAGCCTTCTGCTCGTCAAAGTCAATATCAGAATAAATGCTCCAATAGCAAGCCCATGCAAGACCAAGAGTACAAATGGCCAAAATGGAATTAATAATTAATTTGTTCATATTATGATTTATTTAATTTTATTTGCTACATTTGTGGCACAAAAATAAGGATTTAAAATGAAACTAAAACCACTCTCCGATATTTTTTTTCAAAAAACATGATAAATGACTATTTGGCGGAACAAATAATGCAAGATTTTGGATTTTATCCAACTATTCAGCAGGCGGAGGTGGCCAGAAAACTCGCTGATTTCGTATTATCGCCCAATCCTGACAGTGTTTTCATACTTAAAGGATTCGCGGGAACAGGTAAGACAAGTATAATCAGCGCATTGGTAAACGTCTTGGAGAAAGTGAGGAAAGACTCCACAACCCTCATTGCGCCTACGGGAAGAGCGGCCAAGGTATTCTCACTCTACTCCAACCATCAGGCACACACCATACACAAAAGGATATATCGTCAGAAAAGCATCGACAAGGACTCCTTATTTGAACTCGATTTCAATATGAAATCAAACATTTTGTTCATCTGCGACGAGGCTTCCATGATATCCAACGACAATTACTCCGGAAACTCTCTTTACGGCACGGGTCGTCTACTGGACGACATGATTCATTTTATATATGGCGGCAAGGGATGTCGCCTTCTGCTCGTCGGTGACACCGCTCAGCTTCCGCCTGTGGGAGACAGCGAGAGCATAGCTCTGCAGGAAGACGCGATGCGAGGATATGGACTTGACGTGACGACATACACCATGACACAAGTGGTGCGACAAGCCGACACGTCCGGCATATTATGGAACGCCACTCACCTGAGACAACTGATCAGCGACGAGGACATCTTCATGCTGCCGAAAATAAAGTTCTCAGGATTCGCTGACGTCATAAACATCTCGGGTAACGAGCTGATCGACGCACTCGAGCAATGCTACGCAAAAGACGGAGAGGACGAGACCATCGTGGTGACAAGAAGCAACAAGAGAGCCGTCATATATAACAATGGAATAAGGAACCAAGTGCTCTGGAGAGACTGCGAGCTCACATCCGGCGACATCTTGATGATTGCCAAGAACAATTATTACTGGACCGACAAATACAATGCGGAGACGAGAGAGGGTGCCAAAGAAAACGGCATAGACAAGAAGGACGTGACACTCACTCCGTTCGACTTCATAGCCAACGGAGACACGGTTGTCGTGAGAAGGGTGAGAAACGAACGTGAGTTTTACGGCTTCCGCTTCGCAGACTGCCAGCTGGGATTTCCCGACTATGACGATTTTGAGATGGAGGTGACCGTCATCCTTGACACTCTCAACGCAGAGGCGCCGGCTCTCACTCCGGACCAGCAGACGAAGCTGTTCAACGGAGTGTACGAAGACTACTTCGACAAAAAGACCAAGAAAGAGAAACTCAAGGCGATGAAGCAAGACCCTTATTTCAACGCCCTGCAGATTAAATACTCATACGCCATAACATGTCACAAGGCGCAAGGAGGACAGTGGACCAACGTTTTCATAGACCAGGGGTACATGACGGAAGACATGCTAGGACCGGAATATTTCAGATGGCTCTACACCGCTCTGACACGAGCCAAGAAGAATGTGTACTTCGTCAACTGGAAAGAGGAACAGACAATGGACTGACGTTGATTATAGAACAAGAAAAGACAACAAACAACACTCGACATGAAGAAAAACTCCATTCAAGCATGGATAGCCGCATCAAGGCCTAAGACCCTAGCCGGCGCTGCCGCACCCGTCATCGTCGGAGGCTCACTAGCATGGCACGACGGATATCAGGATGCATACAAGAAGGCACAAGAGCTTGCCGCCAACAATGTCTGCTCTCAGGACCTGGCAAACCAACACATTGTGTTGTTCTCCATTCCCTTTCTGCTGTGTCTGCTTTTCGCCCTCATGATGCAGATTGACGCAAACCTCGTCAATGACTACTTTGACTGCAAGAAAGGCACGGACAGAGAAGACCGTCTCGGACCGGCAAGAGCATGTGCGCAAGGATGGATTTCACCTAAGTCAATGATAACAGGAATAGCAATATGCACACTGCTGTCATGCGTCATTGGGCTGACAATATTCATGTGGAACATACAATGGGAGCTGATACTCGTCGGTTTAGCATGCGTGGCGGGATGTTTTCTTTACACCACGAAGTTCTCGTACCTCGGACTGGGAGACCTGCTCGTGCTCGTCTTCTTCGGCATAGTTCCAGTAGGATTCACCTATTACGTGATAACGAGAGGAGAATGGACCACACCACTCCTCTTAGCAGGACTGGGCACTGGCCTCGCCACTGACACACTGTTGATGGTCAACAATTACCGTGACAGAAACCAAGACCTGATAAGCGGTAAAAAGACATTAGTGGTTCGATTCGGCGGCAAATTCGGACTGGCGTCATATCTCACGCTTGGAATAGCCGCGGCGGCGTTAGGCGTGGCGGCGTGCGTGATAATAGACAAGCCGGTCCACAGCCTACTCATCATCATCTACCTGCTACTGCACACAGCGACATGGCTCAAGCTCCGGGAAACTGACGGCAAGGAGCTGAACGCCTTTCTTGGAAAGACCTCACGTAACATATTATTATACGGATTGGTCTTAACACTCTGCTTCGCCTTATAGCATTATTAGACAATCATTGCTGTACCGCAAACATTATGAGTCAAGGCAGAAGAACACAAGCGGAATAAAAAGAGCACACATCTCTCTTTTCACAAACAAGGAAACCAAAATGGCTGACACCTCATCACAAGTGTCAGCCATTTTTTTCATCTCTGCTCAATAAGTGCGCCCGACAAGACCTTCTATCTGACGGCACTTAATCATTATTTCGTCAAAGACTTCCCAACACTCCGACGTGCTGTGAAACGCTTGGGGTTATGTCTGCATAAAGGAGAGACAACTACAGACCAAGGGCATTAGGAACAGGGGGAATATCGTACAATTTGATCTATGACGAAATTTCCCATGCCTGTTTTTAATCAAAATACGATTTAACTTATTGACAATGTTAATAAAAGGCGTTTATCAACTTTATGTCTCTTTTTTGAAATTCTCAGGTTAGGATATAGTACACAAACAGGTCTTCAGTTTAAAAAATCCTAACCTGAACTTTTCAGCGTCCTAACCTGAGATTTTCAGACTCCGAATAAGCCACGAGAAAATTTCAAAAGTCATTATTTCGCTGACAGACATCAACGACAAAAGGGGAGTTTCGGACAGCAGAAAATATGCGAAATGGAATGTAATTTCAGTCACGCTCTTCTTTGTGTTTTTCAGCGTCATCAATTGATTCAGAAGACCGTCACCCCATTAAGCGTCATGCGATTGAACAGCTCATGACACGGAGGAAGACACGACAAGCAACAAGTATTAAGACAGGAAAAGGACAAGGTAAAGAAAACACGGAGACGACATGCTCCGAGCGATGTGACACGCCATAAAAACAGAAAAGGAACGCTTACTCGTCACAAGCATTCCTTTTCCTCATATTATCTTTTCTCAAGAAGAACGACAGCATACGCTGATATACCCTCCTCACGACCTGTGAACCCCAGCTTTTCCGTCGTTGTGGCTTTTATGCTCACATCATCTTTATCAATCGACATACAGTCTGCGAGCACCTCTTGCATCTCAGCTATCCTCGGGTTAATCTTCGGTGTCTCAGCACAAATCGTGGAGTCTACATTGCCGATGGCGTATCCCTTGGCGGTCACAAGCTCCACCGTACGTCGTAACAAAATCTTGGAGTCAATATTCTCGAACTCATTACCTTTCTTTGGCGGGAAATGGTATCCAATATCACGCATGTTAGCGGCTCCGAGTATAGCGTCACATATAGCATGTATCAAGACATCCGCGTCGCTATGTCCGAGTAGCCCTTTAGAATGTTCAAACCTTATGCCTCCGAGCCACAACTCACGTCCCTCGACCAGTTGATGGACGTCGAAGCCCATGCCTACACGTATTTTCATATATTATATAATTTATTACACAACAATATCATCGTCTCTTTCCCAACAAGTCCTGTATACCATCCATGTCAAAGGACAGGGAGAAACGGAGAGTCTGGTCGAGAGGGTTAGACTGTGCCGTGGATATCACATAACCAGCGTCAATGGAGAAGACGTTCATCTTGAAGCCCGCTCCAATGGTGAAATACTTTCTGTTACCTTTGTTCGGGTGCTCATAATGGTAACCCGCTCTCAGGAAGAACTGGTTATTATACGCATACTCCAAACCGGCGCTCCACTGTATCTCCTGCAGTTCCTCCTTGAAGCCGTTAGGCGCATCACTAAACGACTTGAATATACCTGAGATAGGAGACACACCATAATATCCCTCACTGTTAAGCCAGTTGTTATAGTCGGACTGGAACGTACCTGTGCTGATGTATGTGTCCTTCATACTGGCGTCGAAACTGCCGGAGATATAATCCTCAGCATACTCCTCGATGAACTGCTTATAGGTAGGCATTGTCGGGACGAGCAGCTTGTTGGCGTCGACAGCAAACGTGATGGTGTTGTATTCGTCAATAGGGGTGAGCAAAGCAATACCCAGACGCATGTTGGTAGGTATGAACTCGCTGGTGTTGCCATCGTTATATGATATCTTACTACCGATATTACTGATGTTTAATCCCCAGCTCAACTGACACTCCCTATGTCCGAGATTTATATAACCATTATGGTACAACGCCACGTCGGCAGCGAAAGCGGAACCCGGCGTGTTCTCATCGTCATGAGTGCTCAAGTCAGAATAGATGAAACGCAACCCGACGGCGGCGGAGAACGTCTCACTCAACATTCTTGAATATGCGAAGTCCACTGCCATCTCATACGGGTTTATCGTCTCATCGGTACCGCTCACGACGACCTCACCCAAAGAGAAGTAACGGAGTGAGGCGG
>CALCEL010000112.1 GCA_937900485.1 uncultured Prevotellaceae bacterium | reverse complement strand
TAGAGCACTTCCTTGGTAAGGAAGAGGTCCCGAGTTCAAGTCTCGGTAACAGCTCTGCCAGTTTGCGGACTCCCCTTGCTTTGAATGAAATTAGATTACGGGAATTCTCCCGCTTTCGATGAAAATATATTTATAACAATTTAGAATATTTATAAAGCTATGGCAAAAGAAAAATTTGAGCGTACCAAACCGCACGTAAACATTGGTACAATCGGTCACGTTGACCACGGTAAGACTACACTTACAGCAGCTATCTCTAAGGTTCTTCACGATAAGGGCTTCGGTGGTCAGGATGTTAAGTCTTTCGATCAGATTGACAACGCTCCTGAGGAGAAAGAGCGTGGTATCACTATCAACACTGCTCACATCGAGTACGAGACTGCTAAGCGTCACTATGCTCACGTTGACTGTCCGGGACACGCCGACTACGTCAAGAACATGGTTACTGGTGCTGCTCAGATGGATGGTGCTATCATCGTTGTTGCTGCAACTGATGGTCCTATGCCACAGACTCGTGAGCACATCCTTCTCGCTCGTCAGGTGAACGTGCCTCGTCTCGTTGTCTTCATGAACAAGTGTGATATGGTTGACGACGCAGAGATGCTCGATCTTGTTGAGATGGAGATGCGTGACCTCCTCGCTCAGTATGACTTCGAAGAGGATACTCCGTTCATCCGTGGTTCTGCCCTCGGTGCACTTAATGACGTACCAGAGTGGGTTGACAAGGTAATGGAGCTCATGGACGCTGTTGACAACTGGATTCAGGAGCCTGTTCGTGACACAGAGAAGCCATTCCTTATGCCTGTTGAGGACGTGTTCTCAATCACTGGTCGTGGTACAGTTGCTACTGGTCGTATCGAGACTGGTATCATCAAGGTAGGTGATGAGGTTCAGCTCCTCGGTCTCGGTGAGGACAAGAAGTCTGTCGTTACTGGTGTCGAGATGTTCCGTAAGCTCCTCGATGAGGGTGAGGCTGGTGATAACGTAGGTCTTCTCCTCCGTGGTATCGATAAGAAAGAGGTTAAGCGTGGTATGGTAATCACTCACCCAGGTGTTATCACTCCACATCAGGGATTCAAGGCGTCTATCTACGTCCTCAAGAAGGAAGAGGGTGGTCGTCATACTCCATTCAAGAACCACTATCGTCCACAGTTCTACCTCCGTACAATGGACTGTACAGGTGAGATTTCTCTCCCAGACGGCGTTGAGATGGTTATGCCAGGTGACAACGTTGAGATTAAGGTTGAGCTCATCTACCCAGTTGCTATCAACGTAGGTCTCCGCTTCGCTATTCGTGAGGGTGGTCGTACAGTCGGTTCAGGCCAGGTTACTGAGGTGTTTGACTAATTCTGACTGATAGCTTGACTTCGTCAGGCATTCAAGATAATGGTTGAGAGTTTAAGAATATTTTTATTCCTATCTCTCAACCTTTCTACGGGAATAGCTCAGTTGGCAGAGCACTGGTCTCCAAAACCAGGTGTCGGGAGTTCGAGTCTCTCTTCCCGTGCTTAAGTAAAATAATGTGTCAATGGTCTCTCGACCAGTCGACATATAAAAGAGTATCTCTTGGATATGTTTAATAGAATCATAAATAATTGCAAAGAATCATACGATGAACTTGTGCACAAGGTGACTTGGCCATCATACAAAGAGTTGACGAACAGTGCAGTGATAGTTTTATCTGCTTCCATTGTCATTGCTTTGGTAGTCTTTGTTATTGATACTTGCTTCGAGAACATGATGTCGCTTGTTTACTCAATTTTTTAACTGAAAGGGTGTAATTATGGCAGATATCGAAAAGCAGTGGTATGTTTTACGCGCTATAAGCGGAAAGGAGAGTAATGTCAAAGAGTATATCGAACTTGACATGAAAAACCATGGTTATGGCGACTATGTATCACAGGTTCTCATACCTACGGAGAACGTCGTGAAGATGATGCAGAATAACAAGAGAGTTGAGCAGAAAAGAAATCTTCTGCCAGGCTATGTGCTTGTTGAGGCTGCACTCATCGGTGAGATTCCTCACATGCTTCGCAATACACCGGGTGTCCTCGGGTTCCTCGGTGGATTGGATAAGCCAACACCGATACGCCAGTCTGAAGTCAACAGGCTTCTTGGCATAAACGTGGAAGGTGAGGAACCAGTACAGGAGACTCCTAAGGTTGATTATCTTGTCGGCGAGTCGGTTAAGGTTACTGACGGACCTTTCAATGGCTTCGACGCCATCATCGAAGAGGTAAATGCTGATAAGTGTAAGCTTAAAGTGTCAGTCAAAATCTTTGGACGAATAACTCCGTTGGAGTTGGGATTCTCACAAGTCACGAAGGAGTTGGGATGATGTTACGCAGACCGTTTCCTTCACATCGTTAAATTTTTAATAATAGAACAAAAATGGCTAAAGAAGTTGCTGGATTAATCAAATTACAGATTAAAGGTGGCGCTGCAAATCCATCACCTCCAGTAGGACCTGCTCTTGGTTCTAAGGGTATTAACATTATGGATTTCTGTAAGCAGTTCAATGCCAGAACACAGGACAAGGCCGGTAAGGTGCTCCCTGTAGTTATATCTTATTACACAGACAAGTCTTTCGATTTCGTTATCAAGACTCCTCCTGCTGCTGTTCAGCTCATGGAGGCTGCCAAGGTTAAGAAGGGTTCTGCAGAACCTAACCGTAAGAAGGTGGCTGAGGTAACTTGGGATCAGGTAAAGGCTATCGCTGAGGATAAGATGGCAGACTTGAATTGTTTTACTATTGAGTCAGCTATGTCTATGATTGCAGGTACTGCAAGAAGCATGGGTATTACTGTTAAGTAGGATTCCCTGACAAAACGATTAAAACTTCAATTACAATGAGTAAACTAACAAAAAATCAGAAAATAGTTGCAGACAAGGTTGAAGCAGGGAAGGCTTATTCATTGAGCGAGGCTAGTCAGCTCGTGAAGGATATCACTTTCACTAAGTTTGACGCTTCTGTTGATATCGACATCCGTCTAGGTGTTGACCCACGTAAGGCCAACCAGATGGTTCGTGGTGTCGTTTCTCTGCCAAACGGTACTGGTAAGCAGGTTCGTGTGCTCGCACTCGTAACTTCAGATCAGGCTGCTGCGGCTCAGGAGGCAGGTGCTGACTATGTTGGTCTCGATGAGTATATCGAGAAGATCAAGGGTGGTTGGACTGATATTGATGTCATCATCACTATGCCTTCTTGCATGGGTAAGATTGGTGCTCTCGGTCGTGTCCTTGGTCCTCGTGGTCTCATGCCAAACCCAAAGAGCGGTACAGTTACTATGGATGTAGCTAAGGCTGTCCGTGAGGTTAAGTCTGGTAAGATCGATTTTAAGGTCGACAAGGCTGGTATCGTTCACACTTCAATCGGTAAGGTGTCTTTCACTGCTGAGCAGATTCGCGAGAACGCACAGGAGTTCATCAACACTATCGTTAAACTGAAGCCTGCTACTGCTAAGGGTACATACATTAAGAGCATTTATCTTTCTAGTACAATGAGTAAGGGCATCAAGGTTGAACCAAAGATGGCTGAATAATTTAATACGATTTGACTTATGAAGAAAGAAGATAAAGGCTTACTTATAAACAGTCTCGTGGAGACTCTTGACAACTACGCTCATTTCTATATCATTGACGTAACTGCTCTTGACTCTGCTACGACTAGTGCTCTCCGTCGTGAGTGTTTCAAGAATGAGATTAAGCTCCAGGTTGTTAAGAACACTCTCTTCATCAAGGCTCTTGAGAAGAAGGAGTTCGATGTTGCTCAGTTGGGTGACTCACTCACTAAGACAACTGCTGTCATGTTCTGCAACACAGCAAATAAACCTGCGCGTTTGATTAAAGATTTCTCTAAGAACAATAACGATATGCCAAAGCTCAAGGCTGCTTACGCTGAGGGTATGGTATATGTTGGCGCTGAGAATCTTTCTGCTCTTGTCGCTCTTAAGAGCAAGAACGAACTTATCGCAGATGTTGTCGCTGCTCTCGAGTCACCAATCATGAACGTTGTAAGCGCTCTTGAGAACCGTGACGAGAAGGCAGAAGAGACTGCTGCGGAGTAATAAAAAAAAGAAATATTAACTATTTAATAAATTAAAGAAAATGGCTGATATTAAAGCTATTGCTGCTGAGCTCGTTGCGCTCACAGTACAGGAAGTAATCGATCTTAAGAACGAACTTAAAGAAACTTATGGAATTGAGCCTGCTGCTGCTGCTGTTGTAGTTGCTGCTGGTGGTGAGGCTGCTGCCGCTGAGGAGAAGACTTCATTCGATGTTGTCCTCAAGTCTGCAGGTGCTGCTAAACTTGGTGTCGTTAAGGCTGTTAAGGAGGCTTGTGGTCTCGGTCTTAAGGAGGCTAAAGAGCTCGTTGACGCTGCTCCAGCTAACGTTAAGGAGGGTGTTGACAAGGCTACAGCTGAGGCTGTTAAGGCTGCTCTCGAGGCTGCTGGTGCAGAGGTTGAGATTAAGTAATTCATTACTTTAGATAAGATTGGTTAAGAATACTCAGGTTGGGTATTCTTAACCTTTTTGTGTCTTTATGACATTTCTCTGTATGTCCCCTCACTGAATTCTGACGGATATATGGATTTTTCACGTAAATTTTTCAAAATAAAACAAGATGTCTAAAATCATCAATAACCGAGTAAACTTCGCGAGTGTTCAGAATCCAATGCCTTACCCGGATTTCTTGGAGGTTCAGCTTAAGTCTTTCCGTGACTTCTTGCAGCTTGACACTCCTCCTGAGAATCGTAAGTTGGACGGCCTTTATAAAGTTTTCTCAGAGAATTTCCCGATTAATGACACTCGTAACAACTTTGTTCTCGAGTTCCTTGACTACTATATTGATGTTCCAAGGTATTCTATCGAGGAGTGTCTCGAGCGCGGACTCACTTACAGCGTTCCTTTGAAGGCGAAGCTGAAATTGTATTGTTCTGACCCTGACCATGAGGATTTCGACACTGTTATTCAGGATGTTTTCCTCGGTCCAATCCCTTACATGACTGATAACGGAACGTTTGTCATCAATGGTGCCGAACGTGTCGTTGTGTCTCAGCTCCACCGTTCACCGGGCGTGTTCTTCGGATCAAGCGTTCACGCTAACGGTACACCGCTTTTCTCTGCACGTATTATTCCGTTTAAGGGTTCTTGGATTGAGTTTGCTACCGATATAAACAACGTTATGTATGCTTATATCGACCGTAAGAAGAAACTTCCGGTTACCACTCTTCTCCGCGCCATCGGTTTTGAGCAGGATAAAGACATCTTGAGTATCTTTAATCTCGCCGATGAGATCAAGGTTAGCAGAAAAGACCTTGAGAAGGTAATCGGACGTAAGCTCGCTGCACGTGTGCTTAAGTCTTGGAATGAGGACTTTGTAGATGAGGATACTGGTGAGGTCGTATCTATTGAGCGTAATGAGGTTATTATTGACCGTGAGGTAGAGCTTACAGAGGACAATATTGAGGATATTATTTCTTCTGGTGTTGACACAATTCTAGTTCACCACGAGGGTGCTAACGCTTCTGACTTCTCAATAATTTTCAACACCCTTCAGAAAGACCCAAGTAACTCTGAGAAGGAGGCTGTCGTTTATATCTATCGTCAGCTGCGTAATGCGGACCCTGCCGATGATGCTTCAGCTCGTGAGGTTATCAACAACCTTTTCTTCTCTGAAAAGCGTTATGACCTCGGTGAGGTAGGTCGTTACCGCATCAATAAGAAGCTTGGTCTCTCAACAGCCTCAGACGTTCGTGTCTTGACAAAGGAGGACATCATCGAGATCATCAAGTATCTCGTTGAACTCGCTAACTCAAAGGCCGTGGTAGATGATATTGACCACTTGTCAAATCGTCGTGTGCGCACTGTGGGCGAGCAACTAGCAAACCAGTTCGCTATAGGTCTTGCGCGTATGAGTCGTACAATCCGTGAGCGTATGAATGTACGTGACAACGAGGTGTTCACTCCGACAGACCTTATCAACGCTAAGACTATATCATCTGTGATCAACTCGTTCTTCGGAACGAACCCTCTCTCACAGTTCATGGATCAGACCAACCCTCTTGCCGAGGTGACACATAAGCGTCGTCTTTCAGCCCTTGGTCCTGGTGGTCTTTCTCGTGAGCGTGCAGGATTCGAGGTGCGTGACGTTCACTATACTCACTATGGACGTCTCTGTCCTATTGAGTCTCCTGAGGGTCCTAACATCGGTCTTATCTCTTCTCTTTGTGTCTACGCTAAGATTAACGATCTCGGATTCATTGAGACGCCGTATCGTGTAGTCAAGGACAGCGTTTGTGACATTAACAATGACCATGTTGTTTATCTTTCTGCTGAAGAGGAAGAGAACAAGATTATCGGTCAGGGTAATGCTCCTCTCACAGAGGAAGGACACTTCATCCGTAAGGTCGTTAAGTGTCGTCAGGATGCAGACTATCCAGTCGTACCACCATCAGAGGTTGACTACGTCGACGTTTCTCCACAGCAGATTGCTTCTATTGCTGCTGCGCTCATTCCGTTCTTGGAGCATGATGATGCTCACCGTGCATTGATGGGCTCTAACATGATGCGTCAGGCAGTTCCACTTCTCCGTACAGAGGCTCCTATCGTAGGTACTGGTATTGAGAAACAGGTGTGTGAGGATTCACGTACTATGATTACAGCAGAGGGCGATGGTACTGTAGAGTATGTTGATGCTACTACGATACGTATAATGTATGACAGAACAGAGGACGAGGAGTTCGTAAGCTTCGAGCCTGCTCTCAAGGAGTATAAGATACCTAAGTTCCGTCGTACGAACCAGAATATGACGATTGACCTTCGTCCAATATGTAACAAAGGTCAGCGTGTCAAGGCTGGCGATATCCTCACAGAGGGCTACGCGACAGAGAATGGTGAGTTGGCACTCGGACGTAACCTCCTTGTGGCTTATATGCCTTGGAAGGGTTACAACTATGAGGATGCCATCGTGCTCAATGAGCGTGTCGTTCGTGAGGACCTTCTCACATCTGTACATGTCGACGAGTACTCTCTCGAGGTGCGTGAGACTAAGCGTGGTGTTGAGGAACTCACGTCAGACATTCCTAACGTCAGCGAGGACGCTACTAAGGACCTCGACGAGAATGGTATTGTTCGTGTTGGTGCTCACATTGAGCCGGGAGACATCCTCATCGGTAAGATTACTCCTAAGGGAGAGTCTGATCCTTCACCAGAGGAGAAGTTGCTTCGTGCTATCTTCGGTGACAAGGCCGGTGATGTTAAGGACGCCTCACTCAAAGCTACTCCGTCACTCTCAGGTGTTGTCATTGACAAGAAGCTCTTCTCAAAAGCTATCAAGACACGTGCTGCTAAGGCACAGGACAAGCAGAGACTTCCTAAGTTTGACGAGGAGTTCAATGACAAAGTCAACGATCTTAAGGAGATTCTTCTCGACAAGTTGCTTGAGCTGACTGACGGTCTGCTGTCAAACGGTGTCAAGGACTTCATGGGAACAGACATTATACCAAAGGGTGCTAAGTTCATCAAGGGTGCCCTTGATAATATAGACTACACAGCTGTGCAGCTCAGTGGTTGGACTGAGGACGAGCATGTCAATGGTCTTATCCGTCAGCTTGTCATCAACTACCTCAAGCAGTACAAGCTTCTCGACGCTGAGCTCAAGCGTAAAAAGTATGCGCTCACTATAGGTGACGAGCTTCCATCAGGTATCATACAGATGGCTAAGGTGTACATCGCTAAGAAGCGTAAGATCGGTGTGGGTGATAAGATGGCCGGACGTCACGGTAACAAGGGTATCGTTTCTAAGGTGGTACGCCAGGAGGATATGCCGTTCCTCGAGGATGGTACTCCGGTAGATATCGTGCTCAACCCGCTGGGTGTGCCTTCACGAATGAACATTGGACAGATTTTCGAGACTGTGCTCGGTTCAGCCGGAAAGAAGCTCGGTGTCAAGTTCGCTACTCCAATCTTCGACGGAGCAAAGCTTGAGGACCTCTGCGAGTGGACCGACAAGGCAGGTTTGCCACGTTATGGACGTACATACCTCTTCAATGGTGAGACAGGTCTTCGTTTTGACCAGCCTGCTACAGTAGGTATCACATACATGTTGAAGCTCGGTCACATGGTTGAGGACAAGATGCACGCGCGTTCTATCGGTCCGTACTCACTCATCACTCAGCAGCCACTCGGTGGTAAGGCTCAGTTCGGAGGACAGCGTTTCGGAGAGATGGAGGTCTGGGCTCTCGAGGCATTCGGTGCTTCACACGTGCTCCAGGAGATCCTCACCATCAAGTCAGACGACGTTGTGGGACGCTCAAAGGCTTACGAGGCTATCGTCAAGGGCGAGCCAATGCCTACACCAGGCATCCCAGAGTCACTCAACGTGCTTCTCCACGAGCTTCGCGGTCTTGGTTTGAGTATCACATTGGAATAATATAAACAGGTCTGAGATTAAGTTGCGGTCTGGCGTTGAGTGACACCCCGTCGATGATGGTAGTCGAGCCGCCAGTCCATAGACTTGAAAACAAAATATAAAGATGGCTTTTAAGAAAGAAACTAAAGTAAGAAACAACTTCACGAAGATCTCTATAGGTCTTGCCTCTCCAGAGGAGATACTTGAAAATTCCTACGGCGAGGTGTTGAAGCCGGAAACCATCAACTACCGCACCTACAAGCCTGAGCGCGATGGTTTGTTCTGTGAACGTATCTTTGGTCCTACTAAAGACTACGAGTGCCATTGCGGCAAGTACAAGCGTATCCGCTATAAAGGAATCGTCTGTGACCGATGCGGTGTGGAGGTGACAGAGAAGAAAGTTCGTCGCGAGCGTACTGGCCATATCGGTCTTGTCGTTCCAATAGCGCACATCTGGTATTTCCGCTCACTTCCAAATAAGATAGGCTATCTTCTCGGTATACCGACGAAGAAACTCGACTCTATCATTTATTACGAACGTTACATCATCATTCAGGCTGGTATAGCTGAGAATGAGGAGAAGAACATCGTCGATGGCGAGCTTCTCTCTGAGGAGGAGTACTACGATATCGTTGACAACCTCCCAGCAAGCAACCTCTCACTTCCAGACGAGGATCCTGCCAAGTTCATAGCCCTCATGGGTGCAGAGGCTATTGAGTACCTCCTGAAGAAGGTCGATTTAGATGCACTCTCATATGAGCTTCGTGACCGTGCGAGCCAGGACTCATCACAGCAGCGTAAGACAGAGTCGCTCAAGCGTCTGCAGGTCGTCGAGTCATTCCGAGCCTCACGCGGCAAGAACAAGCCTGAGTGGATGATTATGCACAACATACCAGTGACTCCACCAGACCTGCGTCCGTTGGTTCCACTGGATGGTGGACGTTTTGCCACATCAGACCTCAACGACCTCTATCGTCGTGTCATTATACGTAACAACCGTCTGAAGCGTCTCATCGAGATCAAGGCTCCGGACGTCATCTTGCGTAACGAGAAGCGTATGCTTCAGGAGGCTGTCGACTCTCTCTTCGATAACTCACGTAAGTCATCAGCGGTGAAGAGCGAGAGCAACCGCCCACTCAAGTCACTCTCTGACTCCCTCAAGGGTAAGCAGGGACGTTTCCGCCAGAACCTCCTCGGTAAGCGTGTTGACTACTCAGCGCGTTCTGTCATCGTCGTAGGTCCAGAGCTCAAGATGGGTGAGTGTGGTCTTCCTAAGCTCATGGCGGCAGAGCTGTACAAGCCATTCATCATACGTAAGCTCATCGAGCGCGGTATCGTGAAGACGGTGAAGTCAGCCAAGAAGATTGTTGACCGTCGTGAGCCAGTCGTATACGATATCCTCGAGAACGTGATGAAGGGTCATCCAGTGCTCCTCAACCGTGCGCCGACACTTCACCGACTCGGTATCCAGGCTTTCCAGCCTAAGATGATTGAGGGTAAAGCAATCCAGCTCCACCCACTCGCATGTACAGCGTTCAACGCCGACTTCGATGGTGACCAGATGGCCGTGCACCTCCCGTTGTCAAATGAGGCGGTGCTCGAGGCACAGCTCCTCATGCTTCAGTCACATAACATCCTTTCTCCTGCCAGCGGTGAGCCTATCACGGTTCCTTCACAGGATATGGTGCTTGGACTCTATTATATTTCTAAGATACGTCCGGGAGCTAAGGGCTCAGGCATCACATTCTACGGAACGGAGGAGGCAATCATTGCGTACAACGAGGGTAAGGTAGACGTACACGCTCCGATCAAGTGTATGGTAGACGATGTTGATGTTGATGGTAATATGATACGTCGTATAGTGGAGACCACAGTAGGTCGTATCATCATCAATGAGGTTATTCCTACCGAGGTTGGCTTCGTCAACGAGGTTATCGGTAAGAAGGCCCTCAAGAAGGTCATCACCAAGGTTATCAAGACTGTCGGTATGGCTCGTGCCTGTGAGTTCCTCGACGGTATCAAGAACCTCGGTTACCGCAAGGCATACGAGGGAGGTCTGTCATTCGTGCTTGACGATATCATCATCCCTGACGAGAAGAAAGACATCGTTCAGGAAGGTCAGGACACTGTCGACCAGATCACAGGTAACTATGAGCTCGGTCTTATCACCGACAAAGACCGTTACCAGCAGGTCGTTGAGACATGGACCAAGGTCAACGAGCGCATCAAGAAGACATTGATGACGCAGATGACAGAGGCTGACCAGGGATTCAACGCCGTGTTCATGATGCTTGACTCAGGTGCCCGTGGATCTGCGGATCAGATTGCTCAGCTTGCCGGTATGCGTGGTTTGATGGCCAAGCCACAGAAAGCAGGTGCTTCAGATAACAACATCATCGAGAACCCGATCATCTCCAACTTCAAGGAGGGAATGTCAGTGCTCGAGTACTTCATATCAACACACGGTGCCCGTAAGGGTCTTGCCGATACAGCCCTCAAGACTGCCGACGCCGGATACCTCACACGTCGTCTTGTCGATGTGTCACATGACGTCATCATCAACGAGGAGGACTGTGGTACTCTGCGTGGACTCGTCTGCACAGCTCTCAAGGACGGTGACCGTGTCGTTGCCAGCCTCGTCGAGCGTATCCTTGGACGCGTGTCAGTACATGACATCGTTAACCCTGCCACTAACGAGCTCATCGTTGCGTCAGGTGAGGAGATCACTGAGCGCATAGCAAACGAGATTGACCAGGCGGGCATCGAGAGTGTTGAAATACGTTCTGTGCTCACCTGTGAGAGCAAGAAGGGTGTATGTATGAAGTGTTACGGACGTAACCTTGCCACACAGCGTATGGTACAGATGGGTGAGGCTGTCGGAGTCATCGCCGCTCAGGCCATCGGTGAGCCGGGTACACAGTTGACACTCCGTACGTTCCACGCCGGTGGTGTCGCCGGTAATGCGGCAGCCAACGCACAGATTAAGGCTAAGAACACATCTAAGCTCGAGTTCGAGGAACTTCGTACCATCGACCGTCCTACAGAAGAACATCCTAACGGAAAGGTTGTCGTAGGTCGTCTTGCAGAGCTTCGTTTCCTCGACGTGAACACTGGTATACCTCTTTCTACTGTCAGCGTGCCTTACGGCTCAAACCTCTACGCTCTTGACGGCGAGGTTGTTGAGGCAGGTACGGTAATTGCTGAGTGGGACCCATTCAACGCTGTCATTGTGACTGAGTTCGACGGTATCGTGAAGTTCGAGGGAGTGAAGGAAGGTGTCACATATCGTGTGGATACCGATGAGACGACAGGTTTGAAGGACTACATCGTGACTGAATCTAAGGATCGTATGCTTGTGCCTTACTGTCATATCATGGACAAGAACGGTGAGCTTCTCCGTACATATTCATTCCCAATCAACGGACACATCTCTGTTGAGGACGGGCAGAAACTTGTTGCCGGAGACATCCTCGTCAAGATACCTCGTTCAGTAGCTAAGGCTGGTGATATCACCGGAGGTCTTCCTCGTGTCACTGAGCTCTTCGAGGCTCGTAACCCGTCTAACCCTGCCATCGTCGCTGAGATTGACGGTGAGGTGACTATGGGACGTGTCAAGCGTGGTAACCGTGAGGTCATCCTCACTTCCAAGGTTGGTGATGTCTGCAAGTATCTTATTCCGCTGTCAAAGCAAATTCTCGTACAGGAGAATGATTACGTGCGCGCCGGAACTCCACTGTCTGACGGTGCCATCACTCCAGCCGACATCCTTGCTATCAAGGGTCCTACAGCTGTTCAGGAGTATATCGTGAACCAGGTTCAGGACGTCTATCGTATGCAGGGTGTGTCAATCAACGATAAGCACTTCGAGATTATCGTTCGTCAGATGATGCGTAAGGTGCAGATTAATGACCCTGGTGACACTAAGTACCTTGAGGACGGTATTGTCGACAAGCTCGACTTTATCGAAGAGAATGACCGCATTTGGGGCAAGAAGGTTGTCACGGACGCCGGCGACTCAGAGATTATGAAGCCAGGTATGATTGTCACTGCTCGTAAGCTCCGCGACGAGAACTCAATGCTCAAGCGCCGCGACCTCAAGACAGTTCAGGTACGTGACGCCGTGCCAGCCACAGCGACACAGATACTCCAGGGTATCACACGCGCCGCTCTCGGTTCTAAGAGTTTCATGTCATCCGCTTCATTCCAGGAGACAACGAAGGTGCTCAATGAGGCTGCTATCTCAGGTAAGACTGACCCGCTGGAGGGTATGAAGGAGAACGTTATCTGCGGTCACCTCATCCCTGCTGGTACTGGTCTCCGCGAGTTCGACAAGATCATCGTGGCATCAAAGGACGACTACAAGGAGCCACAGCACAGCTTCAATCCTGACAAGCGTTTCAACGCTTACCGCGACTAAGCGTAAGAGTTGATAAATATATAAGTCCCCGGACGTCGGTCATGATGTCCGGGGACTGTTGTTTTCGGACGGGTCGTCCTTGACGGACAGGATTAGATGTCAGAGCCGGAGAGTCAGAATAATGTCATACTCGTGTGATGCAGAGTAGAGCGCTGTCCGCGGATAAAAGAAAATAAATGATGAATGGTGAGATAAAATGTGATTTTATTATTACCTTTGCGTCGTGAGAAAAGGAAGTATTCTGGGTGGCTAATGTTGTTGCTCAGATTTTTTTTGTAAAGATGAACAGTAAGATTATGTTGTATTACGTTATTATCGCCATCGTCATGGCAGAGTTCTGCTATAGTATATTCATGATGTACCTCAACCATAAAGCGTCGCGTCGTCCCATTCCCGAGGAGTTGTCGGGCATATACGACAGCAGCGCGTACAAGCGTCAGCAGCTGTACTCCAGCGTCAACCGTCGTATGTCGGTGATCACCAATGTGGTCAACACCATCGTCTCGCTGCTGATTTTCGCCACTGGCGGTTACTCGCTCATTGACTCCGTGGTGCGTGAGGTGACCGACAGTCCCGTGCTGCTCACTCTGTTGTTTATGGGTGTGATATACCTCATCACGTTGGTGATAGACATTCCGTTCAGTTATTACTCCACCTTCGTCATTGAGGAGCGTTTCGGATTCAACAAGACCACTCACCGCACCTTCTTCCTTGACCTGCTCAAGTCGACAGTGGTGAGCATGATTCTCACCGCCTTGATATTGTCCATGGTGGTTGTTCTCTATGAGCTCATGCCACGTTATTATTGGATAGCGGCATGGGGCGCGGTGATGCTCTTCACACTCTTCATTCAGCTCTTCTACTCCGACCTCATCGTTCCTCTGTTCAATAAGCAGACGCCACTGCAGCAAGGTGAGCTGCGTAACGCCATCGAGACATTCGCCGGTCAGGTGGAATTCGCCATCAAGGACATATACGTCATGGACAGCTCCAAGCGCTCCACCCACGCCAACGCCTACTTCACCGGCTTCGGCCCCCGCAAGCGTATCGTGCTCTATGACACGTTGATAGAACAACTGACCACGGATGAGATTGTCGGCGTGCTGGCTCATGAGATAGGTCATTATAAGCATCGTCATCAGATTAAAGGAATATGCTCCTACGCCGTCACCTCTCTCATGATGTTCTTCCTCTTCAATCTGGTCATCGACAGCCCTGAGATCGCAGCCGCGGCGGGATGCGACCAGCCGTCGTTCCACATCAATCTCATCGTATTCTCTATGCTTTACTCACCGATAGACATCGTTCTGTCGATGTTCGCCAACATCAACTCACGACGTCACGAGTGGCAGGCCGACGAGTACGCCAAGGTCCACGGCAAGGGAGTGCAGGTCGCTTCCGGACTCAGGAAGATGTCCGCCAACAGTCTGTCCAACCTTACGCCGCATCCGGTGGTGGTGTTCATGGAGTACTCACATCCTACACTCCTGCAGCGTGTGCGCCATCTCGAGTGATAGTACATAGCCGACAGGGAAGGATGCGACGTGTCGAGACGTCACTTCACCTGACACAGCGGCAAGCATGACACCACGTGAGCCTCACGTGTCTGAGGACTAGCAGAGACATGACACATGACATTTTTTATCATGGTGACATCTCACGTCACCGAGCCAACATACATACTATGGGAAATAAAGAAAGACTAACCGCCAATAACATCTTCAAGGCATTCTGGAACAGTGATGACAAACTGGGGTTCTGGACCAAAGAGCTGTGGGTGATATCCGGGGCGAGCCTGCGCAAGTCGTGGGAGGCCAAGGGACTGCTCACGCTCACTCCTCTCGTGGAGCTTGTCATCAAGGAGAAGATGACACGTAAGGCTGCTGACCTGACCTACAGCACCATCATGTCTATAGTGCCCATCCTCGCCATCATCTTCGCCGTCGCCAAGGGCTTCGGCATGGAGAGCCTGATGTGGGAGCAGATAGAACGTCTCATGGGCGCGGGAGAGATACTCGACAAGGTGCTCATGTCCGTCAGCCGTAGTGTGGAGATGGCAAAGGCCAGCTCCGGATGGATCTTCGGCGTGGCATTGCTCACACTGCTCTACACCGCCAACAACGCCATGTGTAAGCTGGAGGAGATTTTCAATGAGATATGGGATGTGGAGGACGGTAAGGGATGGTTCGAACGCCTGCCAGCCAATATGTTCTTCCTGCTCATACTGCCCGTAGCAATCCTCATGGTGGGAGCCGTGACAGGACAGCTTGAGACAGTTATGAGCGCCTACGTGGGCTTCGCCGACTGGATGTTACGTTGTGTCGTCGTCTGTATCGTCTTCATATTAGTGTATAAGGTGCTGCCCGACACGGAGGTCAAGTGGCAGGGAGCCGTCATCTCCGGCGTGATAGCCGGCGTGTCGCTCACCGTGTGGCATTTCATCTACCTCGAGTTCCAGAACACGCTCTTCAACTATAACAAGGTGTACGGTAGCTTCGCCGCCATACCGTTCTTCCTCATCTGGACACTCATCTCATGGATTATCTGTCTCATCGGAGCCAAACTCAACATGATACTGCAGATGAGTGTCATTAGCAAGGGGTGGACGATGTATGACCAGGAGAAGATGCAGAGCATGAGCCAACGTGACAAGCTCACGGTTATCGTTACCGTGGCGTCATCCGCCGTCTCCGCCTTCATATCCGGACGTAACGTCACGCTGCCTATGCTGGTGGCTGAGAGTCACCTGTCGGATATGTACGTCAGCTACGCCATCGGTGAGCTGACGCGCTCGGGACTGCTGCACTCCAGCCGCGGCCAGTCCGGCGCTGACGTCTACTACCCGTCGCTGCCTGTCGAGAGGATGACCGTGGGACAGCTAGTCAAACGACTCTACACCTCCGGAGCCTCTGAGGCGCTCACATCATTCAATGCGGCGGGAGCCTATATGGACGAGCTGCTCAGCCTCGTGGAGGGCAGGGCAGACATGTTGCTTGCCGACATGGGTGGACGATGAGAGTTGTGTGATAACATAAGAAGTCGATATGACACAATTCGCAATGTGGACAGGTCCGCATTGCGAATTTTTTACTTGACAGAATTTCCTATCCGCACCCCTAATTTTTCCTGTCCGAAACTCCTCTTTTTCCGTTGATACACGACAGCGAAAAAATGAATTCCGGAATTTTTCCGTGTCTTATTCAGCGTCTGGAAATCTTAGGTTAGGACGTTGAAAAGTTCAGGTTAGGATTTTTTTATTCTCAGACCTGCGTATAGACTACAACCTAACCTGAGAATTTCAAAAAAGAGACCTATGCTTTTTGAAAGTCTTGTATTGTGACTATCAATAAGTTAACCTGGTTTTAACTAAAAATAGGCGTCGGAAATTTCGTCACGTGACAAATTGTCCGTTATTCCACCAAGTATTTAAGATATTCAAGTGACCTTAAGACACATAGTCAGTAAAGAGGGTATGATGCCCCTGTAACAAACGCAATGCTGGAAGGAATCAACAATAAGATAAAGGTTATTTGGATGTTCTCATTCTTGCGTCATCTCATTTGCATCTTGTGTCTGCCTGCGCCGACATTCTTAGTCGTTCCGTCCGGCAGCACGAAGGTGGCAGTGGCGCCCTTAGGTACGGTGAACAGGAAACGCACCTTGCGATTTGATATATAAACGTTTGAATTGATACTCTTAATTACCTTTAGTGAGAAATATTATGATGACGGTCTTCTGTGGTGTTTACATGACCTGAAGCACTGGTGGGACGATATGCTCCCGTGTCGTCAGTACTGTAAACCCACAATGCCGACCCGTGTCTTGAGTCGGCGAAGTGAAACGGTAATTAAGATGACATGACCCGCACTCACGTGCTTTGAGTCGCGAATTTAATGATATGATAAAATCAAATGAAGGATGATGAAAGTGAGAGCTGCTCGTTCGCTGCTCATCATTTTCAGTCCCAACACTCGATGTTCTGTCTGTCGTCCTCGTCCATATCGTTCTTGTGGAACTCTGGCGCCGTGTGTTGTCTGAGCTGTCTCTTATAATTCTCCAGCAAGACCACGACTTTCGGGAAGAGTGCTCCGATGGCTATGAGGTTAGTGATGGTCATGAACGCCATGCATATGTCAACGAGAGAGAAGGCTGTCTGTAGGTCGACTAGAGAGCCGGTCATGACGACCACACCGGTGAGCAGACGCAGTGTGAAGAGTACCCATTTCTTCTTCGTGAAGAAACGTATGTTCGTCTCGCCGTAGAAATAATTGGCGATTATTGTGCTGAAAGCGAAGAGGAAGATGGTGGCTGTGATGAAGTAACGTCCGAATGAGCCCACCTCGGTTTCTAAGGCTTCAGCCGTGAGCAGTATGCCGTCCTTTCCGCAGTCGTACTTGCCGGATATGATGATGATGAATGCAGTGCAAGTGCAGATGACGAGAGTGTCGACAAACACACCGAGAGCCTGCAGCAGGCCTTGGTTGACCGGATGTGGTGTGTCCGCTATTGCTGCCGCGTTAGGTGCGCTGCCCTCACCGGCCTCATTGCTGAATAAACCACGTCTTATGCCCTGCATGACAGCAACTCCGACACCTCCGCCGGCCACCTGTCTCAGTCCGAGAGCATCCTCGAGTATCAGTCCCACGACGTCAGGCACGTCTGTGATGTTCATGATTACGATGTAGAGAGCCAGCAGGATGTAGCCCACAGCCATGAACGGCACCACCATGGAAGCGAAGCGTGAAATGCGTCGTACGCCTCCGAAAATGATGACGAATGTGGCTAATGTCATTGCCACGCCAACCATCGGTTTGCTGAGTGTGAACGTGCTGGACACGCTGTCGCACAGTGTGGTGCTCTGCACCACTTGGTTGGCAAGCGCGAACGTCAGTGTGATGAGCACGGCGAAAATCACGCCCATCCATCGTTTTCCCAGTCCTGACTCCATATAGTATGCCGGTCCTCCGTAGTATGACTCCTCGCCTTTGCGCTTGTAGAGCTGGGCGAGTGTGGACTCCACGAAAGCCGTGGCGGAACCGAACAGGGCCATCAGCCACATCCACAGCACGGCGCCTGGGCCTCCCACGAAGATGGCACTCGCTACACCAGCCAGATTGCCTGTGCCCACGCGGCTGCTCAGAGCCACGGCGAAGGCCTGAAACGAGCCGATGTTGCCGTCCTTAGGTTTTTGAAACATCACACGCAGCATCTGAGGTATCATGCGGAACTGAAAGAATTTCAGACGTATGGTGTACCATATGGCACTGAGTACCAACATACCTACCACCAGAAGCCATATTATCTCGTTAATCTCATTTATAATATACATATCAATCTCGAATGGTTTATCGTTATAGCATACATTTTTTTTGACGCAAAGATATGATTTTATTAATATTCTCATTTATGTGTGGATGAAAAAATGACAAATTCTTACATCTGGTGTGTTTCTGTCAGGAAAAATGCTTACCTTTGCGCCCGAATTTAACTAAAGGGGTGCTTTGGATTCCGTCCATCGCTGAGATTACACCCGTATAACCTGATGCAGGTAATGCTGCCGTAGGGACGATTGATGACACCTCTTTATATAGTATTAATTAGTCTTTAGTTAAAGTTTTTTATGGTAAAAATGAGTCTGGCGGCTGCCGCTTTCTTCGGCACGCTTGGTTGTGGCGCTGAGAATAACGTACAACCGGACACTACTAAGGTGGAGCATCTCAATGACGTGGTGGTCATGGGAGTTAAGGCAAACAAGAACGCTCCGTTTGCCGTTTCTGAAATCAATAAGACATCACTTGACGAGTTTTCTAAGACAGGACAGGAGCTGCCGTTGCTCTTCGCCCGCACACCTGGTGTGTTGGCATGGGGAGAGAATGGTCTTGGCACTGGTACCGCATTCCTTAGAATACGTGGAGCAGCTGACTCACGTATCAACGTGACTATCGATGGTGTGTCTCTCAACTCACCTGAGGACCAGAGTGTCTTCTGGGCTAACATGAACAGCTACGCTTCTTTGCTCAGCAACGTGCAGATACAGCGAGGAGTGGGTACGTCAACCAATGGTGACGGCGCTTTCGGAGGTACAGTGGCGTTGACCACTAAGGCTGCGTCTTTCTCGCCAAGTCTCGAGGTGACAGGCTCATACGGCTCATATAACACGTTCAATGTCGGCGGCTCATTCTCATCTGGACTGCTCTTCGACCATCTCATTGTCGACGGAGCGTATCATGAGACACAGACCGACGGTTACATACATGGCACAGACGGACGCTCTGGAAGCTACTACGGAGGGCTGACATATATTAATGATAAGGGTAACTTCACTGTACGATACAAGAATATCGGTAACTTTGAGACTACCGGACAGGCATGGAACGGAGTCGACACGGGTGACTTGCTCGACGGCAACTATGGCGTGAGCACTGGTATATTCGGATACAGGGATATGTACGACAAGGGTCTCGGACGATACAACTCTCTCTATGAGTCACTCTCCGGACAAGACGACAATGGCAACTACACGACACAGCGTTACACGCTCGCCGACGGTAGTTTGTGGAGCAAGACCACGGACAACTTCTGGCAGAACCATAACATATTGTCTATGGCTTGGCAGATTGATGACCACTGGAGCACTACGGCGTCTCTGCGTTACACCAACGGTCACGGATATTATAGTGAGTTCAAGAGTGGCAAGAAACTCAGTTACTTCGGACTGCCTGTCTTCACACTCTCTGACGGTAGCTCACTCAAGAAGACTGACTTCGTGCGTAAGAAAGGACTGACACAGGACACTTACGGCATGGTGTGGAACGTCAACTACAAAGACAACGAATGGGACGTCATCGGAGGATTGTCAATGCAGAACTTCGAGTGTAACCACTATGGATATGTGACATATGTGGGTAACGCTGAGCTGAGAAAGGCATTGCTCGCCGACGGCAACTACAAATACTATGACTCTGACGCCATGAAGACTGACCAGAGCGTGTTCGCCAAGGCTACTTATTATCTTTGCGACAACTGGGATGTGTTCGCTGACGTCCAGTACAGACACGTCGGTTACATCACTACCGGTATCAACGACAAGTTCTACGAGAACACTGACGGAACCTTTACTAACCAAATTTTAGATATAAGCAAGAGGTATCATTTCCTCAATCCTAAGGCTGGCGTTAGCTTCCATGACAATGGACATAACGCTTACTTCTCATATGCGAGAAGCCATCGCGAGCCTGAGCGTAACAACTTTACTGACAACGGCTCTTACCCTGCTCCTAAGGCAGAGGTGCTCAACGACTTCGAGTTGGGTTACAACTATAACGGAGGTTGCTGGTACGCTGGCGCCAACTTCTATTATATGAAGTATGACAATCAGTTCGTACAGACGGGAGCTGTCAGTGACATCGGTGAGGCTCTGACAACTAATATTAAGGATTCTTACAGGGCTGGTGTGGAGATTACCGCGGGATGGAACGTATGTAAGTGGCTCACTTTGGAGGGCAACGCGGCTCTCAGCAAGAACAAGGTTAAGGACTTCGACGAGGTGGTAGATAACTGGGAAGGCAATCCGGTGACTGTCCACTATGACAACTCCACTCTGGCCTTCTCACCAAGCACCATACTCAACGGCTTCGCTGACTTCCACTACAAGGGATTCAAGATGGTATGGCACACTAATTACGTCAGCCGTCAGTATCTGGACAACACTGAGAACAAGACACGTTCTCTGCCTTCTTTCTCCGCTTCTGACGCGCGTCTGTCGTATACCTTCAACTGCGACCGTAAGTTCATTGGTGTGAAGGAGGCTGTCGTCGGTGTCAACTTCAACAATATCTTTGACAAGCATTACGCAGCTAACGCATGGGTATACTCTGCTGTCTGTGAGAGCTACGGAAATACCATCGACAACCGTTACAATGAAATCGGTTATGCGCCGGTGGCTGGCTTCACTGTCATGGGTAATGTGACACTCAGATTCTAAGCTATGATTGACTATCTGACAGAAAACTGGCTTGAGGTTCTCGGCACCGTGGTGGGAGTAGTCTATCTGTGGCTGGAGCTGAAAGCGAACATCTATATGTGGATAGCGGGCATTGTGATGCCTGCTATCTCCATTTTTGTCTATTACGATGCCGGTCTGTACGCCGACTTCGCCATCAATGTCTATTACCTCATAGCGGCATTCTACGGTTTCGCCGTGTGGACCATGAGAGACCGCAACGCCAGTGCCAGACGTAAGGAGCTGTCTATCACACATACGCCTACGACGATGTACGTAGTGCTTCTCCTCACTTTCCTTGCAGCCTTTGTGGTCATCGGTGTGGTGCTGGAACGTTACACGGACAGCAATGTGCCGTGGTGGGACAGCTTCACGACGGCTCTCAGCATCGTGGGTATGTGGATGCTGGCGCGTAAATGGATAGAGCAGTGGTGGACATGGGTGGCGGTCGATGCCGTGTGCTTCGGACTATACATCTATAAGGGCATATTCTTCTACTCAGCACTCTACGGACTGTATACAGTCATCGCAGTCTACGGCTTCTTCAAGTGGAAGACGCTGATGGCGGAGCAGTGCGACGAGGACTGACATAAACTTGACTACTATATGAGATATGATTGTGACTTCGATGCCGTGATACTCGCTGACGGCAGTTTCCCTACAGACCGTCGTCCTCTCGGTGTGCTCGACGGGGCATCTTATCTGTGCTGCTGCGACAGCGCCGGCATGACGATGGTGGACTGGGGCAGGACGCCTGATGCTATCGTCGGCGATGGGGACTCCATGACGCGTGAGTTCGCCGAGCGTCACAGAGATATAGTTCATATTGTAAGAGAACAGGAATATAATGACCTGACCAAGAGCACGCGGCACGTGATGAGCAGGCTGGCACATATCAAGGACAGGAGACCTCGTGTGGCTTATCTTGGATGTGTCGGCAAGCGTGAGGACCATACGTTAGGCAACATATCTCTGATGGCATTTTACCTGCGTGAGTTCGGCATTGATCCGTATATGTTCACGGACTATGGAGTGTTCATGGCTGTCAGCGGACGTGCCACGTTTGAGTCGGCGCCAGGAGTACAGGTGAGTATCTTCAACGTGGACAGTGAGCATCTCACGTCAGAGGGGCTGCGCTGGCGTTCCTATCCTTACCGTGAGTGGTGGCAGGGAACGCTCAACGAGTGTGTAGGCGACTCGTTCACCATTGACGCGGATGGAACATACATCGTGTATGTCACCTATGAGGCAAAGGTGGTAACTGGTACGGCGTCAGAGTTCTCAGAGGATAAATGAACGTCGGTTAGACACGACGAGTCTACACCTATTGTATATGGTCGTTTCGCTTGTTGGAGACAAACAGAGAGGCTGGTTATGAATCCATAACCAGCCTCTTCGTTTTGTTAGGGAGCATGATGACTCCCTTATGTTGGAATGTCGGTGAGAACTTTACTCAGACAACATGGTGACCTCGATGCGTCGGTGTGAGTCAAGCATACGTTTTGCCATGCGCTGCACGTCCTCCGCCTTCATGTTTCTTACCATGTCGCAGTACCCCTTGTCGAAGTCCGTATCATCCTCTATCTGATGCCATATGATATAGCTCCAGTAGTCGTTAGTGATCTCCGCCTGGGCGTATTGCTTGATGAGATACTCCTTGACCTTATCCATGCTGCTTGCCGCAGGTCCATGGTCGGCGATGTTCCTCAGCTGACGATAGACGATAGGGTTGAGCTCCTCATATCTGCTCGGGTCGGCGTTGTATGAGATACGCAGTGTGGCGTTAGGTTTGTCATCTTTGTCGAGGTCGAAGTCAACACCTACTCCGTATGTTCCGCCTTTCTCCTCACGCACAGAGTCAGTGAATGCTATGGAGAGACAGCGCTTGAGGAAGTCAAGCTCCAAGTCGCTCTGTGGTGTGAACGGCACGTCGGCAGTGTGGAAGATCGTGACGTTGGCGAGTGGTGTGGCCTGTTTTTTGGTGAACTTATGTGTAGAGTCACCATCTACGATACGTGCCACTCTGCTGTAGTCCGTCTTCTCTCCCTTACCCGTTGATGGCAGTGTGGCGATGTACTTACACAGCATGTCCTTCAGTTCCTTCTCGTCATAGTTACCTATGATGACAGTCTTGAAGTTTGAGGCGTCGCTGAAACGCTCTCTGTACATCTCCATGACACGAGGGTAGCTCACCTTGTCGAGAGTGGACTGGAGCACAGGAGCCAGACGAGGATTGTGGTCATATAGTATGGCTCTGATAGAGTCGTTGTAGTCCACCTTTGGCGATGCGTTGCGGTTAGTAAGGAATGCCCTGCTCTTATTGATAAGCTCGGCGAACGCTGTGGAGTCCTCACGAGGCTGAGTGAAGTAGAGGTAAGTCAGTTCAAACATTGTCTTCATGTCCTTGACGGACGAGCTTCCGCTGATGGCCTGTGACCTGCTGCCCACAGATGGAGACACGTTGACAGACTTGCCGGTGAGCATCTTACGGAGTGCTATGGCATCGAAGTCACCCACGCCGCCCTCGCGTACTCCGCTGGCGATGAACGTGAAGTTAGGTATATCCTCGTTGCCGTAGACTGATGTTCCGCCTTCCGCCTGCATGGTCATCGTGACAGCGTCGGCACTGTAGTCAGTCTTGCGAATGTAGACCTTCATGCCGTTGGACAGTGCCAGTTCCTTGAAGCCGTGGCTGTAAGGACGCTCGCTGACGATGCTGCCCGCCTTAGGCAGTTTGCTGATGAGGCTTGTGCCTAATGTCTGTTCCGTGTATGGCGCATAGTCCAGACGCTGAGCTGCAGTGATGACCTGCTCTATGTGCTTCTCGTCAGGTATGACGACACCCTCCTTGTCAGGAGCGTACATCACGACGACCTGATTCTTGTCTGTGATAATCTCTTTGACGGCTTTGTTGACCTCGTCGAGAGTGACCTCATCATTGAGTTTCTTTGTGTTCTCCAGCTCATAATCCACAGACAGGAGAGGTTCTCCGGTCAGGAAGTTGTTGACGCAGTCGTTGACGTAGTGTGAGTTGCGGTAGTCGCCCTTCATCTTGTGGCGTCTCTCAGCCACGTTCATGCGCAGTGCTTTGGCGCGGTCAAGCTCAGACTGTGTGAAGCCCTTCTGGCGCGCCTGCTCGGCGACACCCACAGCGGCGATGATACCGCCGAGTATGTTGTCCTGTCGACAGCTGATGCCGAGAGAGAAAGCGTCTTTAGAGCGGCTGACGAAGAATGAAGATGAGTGAGCTGATGCGCTCTGTATCGGTGAGCCTGGTTTTTGGCGCAGCTCCGCATAACGGTCGTTGAGCATGCTGGCGATGAGAGACTCCACATATCCGTCACGCAGATACTTGGCGCTGTTCTTCTCCTCGTCAGGTGTGGCGTCACGTTTCTGGTATATGTTACAGAGAACGATAGGCTGCTCGGCATCTTTTTCTATAGCCACGATCATGGTGTCGTTGTCACCCACAGGGTAGTAGACGCGCTTGGCGGCTTTCTTGGGCATAGGTATGGATGAGAAGGTCTTCTTTATCTTCTTTTCCATCTTGTCGACGTCGAAGTCACCCACCACGACGATGGCCTGGAGGTCTGGGCGGTACCACTTGCGGTAGTAGTCGCGCAGATCCTCATAAGGGAAGTTGTCGACGATGTCCATGGAGCCTATTGGCAGACAGTCCTCATACTTACTTCCTTTGTAGATTTTAGGCATGGCGCGTTCCATCAGTCTCTGCACCGCCATACCGGCGCGGCGTGTGCGCCACTCCTCATGTATGACGCCACGTTCCTTGTCTATCTCTTCGTCTTCGAGAAGAAGGTAATGGCTCCAGTCGTGAAGGACGAGCAGACAAGAGTCTGTTATGCCGTCACGTTTCAGAGGTACGGAGCCGATGTGGTATACTGTCTGGTCGACTGACGTGTAGGCGTTGAGGTTAGCCCCGAACTTGACGCCGATAGACTCACACCAAGGCACTATGGAAGGCTTACCCTTCTTGCCCGGGAAGTTGACTGTTCCGTTGAACGCCATGTGCTCAAGGAAGTGAGCCAGTCCGCGCTGACGAGGCTCCTCGAGGATTGATCCCACACGTTGAGCGATGTAGAAATCGGCGAGACCTTTCTCCTTGTCGTTATGACGTATGTAGTAAGTCATCCCGTTCTTCAGCACGCCCTTGCGAACGGCTGGGTCCTGAGGCAGTTGTGCCATCGCCGTGACCGGCGACAGCACAAGTGTCAAGAGGTATATTAATACTTTTTTCATAAGTCAGAAATAAATCACATGTTACTCAGCGGAAGATGAGAGGAGAGAAGCTGGAGCATCCGGAGTGAAGTCGTTAGTAGAGTTGTTAGTGTCGATATACTTACCGTTCTCGTCCTGCTTACGGATGACAGACTTGTTGAAACGGTCTGTGTCTTTGTCTACCTTACCGCAATATGTCCAGCCGGCATCGATAGAGGCGTCGATAACATTCCACTCACGTACTGACTCCACGCTGAGGTTCACACCGTCGAGGATCCAGCTGTTAGGAACCTTGTAGATGCCCTTCTTTGTCATAGTCTTTGAGAAGTCACCGAAGACGAAGAGGTACTCAGCGTCGTAAGAGTAGTTCTCCAACCAGTCCTCCTTTGTTGTCTGCATCTTGGCGATTGCCATGGCGTTGAAGCCGCGGCTGTGGAACTGATAGATAGTAGCTGTGTAGCAGTACCACTTGTCGAGGTTTGGCGCTGCGCCGTCAGGGTCTGTGAAGTTAGGGTTAGATGACTCGTCGTAGAACTCGAAGTCTGCGTCGCTCTGGTCGATAGAGTTAGGATATGTCTCCTTGTGGTTGATGGCGTTGACAGCCAGTCTGAGGCTCTTGCCAGGCTCTACTGGTACGCTCTTGCCGTCACCAGGAATCATGTAACAAGCCTGTACAGAGAAGGCCTCAGACATGATGTCAGGTGTATAGTCGTACTTCGTCGTCGTGTTGAACGCTGACTCGAGCACGGCGATGCTGTCGGCGTAGAGAGTCATGTCAGAGTTGTTAGTGATGATGATGTACTGGTCACCAGAGTATGAGCCGCCGTTCTCAGTGCTTGTTCCTGTGAAGAAAATCTCGCTGATGACGAAGCCGCCCTGTGCTGTGAATGTAGACACGACGAGGCTCACGCTGTTGGCGCTGTTGCTGATCTGTACGTTGTCGGAAGACATCTCGAAGTCTTTCTGACCTGCCACTCCTTTGTAAGTGAAGTCGAGGTGACCTTTCACCTTGACGTTGTATGTACCTTCCTCGATGTTAGCCACTGCGAGCTGGTAACTGTCACCGTTCTTGATGAGTGCCTCGTCACCGAGTGTGTATTCTTTCAGAGTCTCCACGTTAGTCAGTGTGGCTGTGGCGTCAGAGAGCACCGCATTCTCAAGGTTAGCAGGTATCTCGATGTTGAGAGTGGCTGTAGGAATTACAGGTACTGAGTCGTCACTTGAACATGATGCGAATGCCATACTAACTGCGAGCATCATGGCGATGCTTTTCAAAACTGATTTTTTCATCTTTCTCTTTTTTCTTTTTGTTTGTTTATAGTTTAATTATTTTGATTGTTCAGAATGTCATTCCTGCTGAGAGCGACAGGTCTGTCTGACGCTCGCTCTCCGAGCACATCGTCATGACTGCTTTCGCTGCGGCGAACACGCCGTATGTCTTGCCGGTCAGAGGAAAGTCGGCTCTTGCCGCCAGTCCGACAGTGGTGTAGTGCGCCTTGGCGAATCGGAACGTGTCTTTTATCATGCTCACGAACGCCTTCTCCATATTAGCGTAAGGCATGGTGATGGAGTTTGTGAGGCAGTGGGAGTGTGACAAGCCAGCGTCGAACGTCAGCGTAGTGCCTCCTCTCGTGGATGTCATGTATTGTGTGTCGAACGTGCCGTACGCGTGTCCCGTGTTCATACTTCTCTTAGGATAGCAGTATGTCTCCTCTTTGTTCACGTATCCAGCCTTGAGCGTCATGGTCCATCCTCCGTGTCCGTAGGCGGCGCGCGCATACACATCGACATCGCTCTCTTTGTACATGGTAAGAGTGGCGATGATAGGGTAGGAGCCTGCGTATGACTTGCCGCCCACGTTCTCGTCGCCCGAACGTCGTGTGTAGTCAGCTCCGACACATGCGTCGAGTCGTCTCTCCTCGTCTTTTCTCCATCCCACGGTCACTCCAGCGTGCTCGTTGTATATCTTGGTCAGCGGCATGGCGTTGTAGTCGGCGAGCTTACGCTCGTAACGGTGCTCGTCCAGCGTCATGTGCGCATATAGTCCTTTGTCATCCTCGGGCGTCAAGTCGAGAGTCAGTGCGGCGCCTCCGCCATCGTGATAAAGGCTTCGCTTGTCACCGGAGAATCGTGTGTACTCAGTGCCGAGTCCAGTCATCTGATACTCCGGTATCACTCCGTTCTCGTTGTAAAAGTCCACGCTGTTGGTCTGCTTGTAGACGTTGGCGCTCAGCGATGCTCCGATCCACATGCCGTGTGTCAGGTATGCCGCTCCGCCTCTCAGCGTGAGGTCTGTCACCACGCCTCGCATTCTCGGGTCAGTGTCTCTGTACTCCTGCTCTGCCCTGAACGCCAACTCCGCACCGACTGACATGTCTCCGAGTCGGGAGGCATAACCTCCGGAGAACAGGTAACGCTCACCTTGTGTGTCGCCTCCCAGGGTGTCAGCGAGCACGTAAGGTCTTAGTATATCGAAGTCTGTGGTTGAGTTCCATCGTACGTTGCTTCGTCGTCCGTACATGTAAGAGGCCGTTCCCCAAACGGACGTGTTGTCTGACAGTCGTATGAAAGTGTTCACTCCCGCCGTGCCCTGTCGGAGACCATCGCCCAGCTCCTGTCTGAACGCCTCAGTTTGACTCATGTCGTCGAAGGACATTGTCAACTGTGAGAGTGACGTGCGGTATATGATATTGCGCAGCGCAGGGTTGTCCGCTGCCATGTCGCGCACCGTGCGCCAGAGTCCGACGTGCTCTGCGAGTGTGGAGTCCGTGACCTCCGCCCTTGTACCGCACGTGGCGGACAGCGCCATGAGAGATAATATGATATGTCGTGTACTCACTGTCAGTCGAGATATATAATGGTGAGTGATAACTCGTTGTTGTCTTTAGAGCTGAGGTCAGCGTAGTCTGTCGTCGCGCGGAACTGACGTTTGTCACCTGTGCCGCACGTGGCGACTCCCTCGACGCTTATCTCGTAGACTCCTCGTAGCGTCTGCACCGTGAGTGTCGCTCCGTTGAAGGACGTGGAGGTGATGACCTGATGAGTGTTCACGTTGGTCAGTCTTGCCTCAGCTTGTATGTTGGTGATGTCGACGCTGTCGGGGGTGATTAGTGTCACCCTGGATTTAGAGAACAGGTCGTCCTCGTCCTTGTGGCACGCCGACAGTGTGATGACTGCCATGAGCAGTGCCGTGAAAAGAATGCGTTGTATCATATCTTGATGTTGGCCTCTAATCCGAAATATGGTGTGACATGTCGTCTGATGGTCACCCCGTTGCTCTCGTAGTCTGGTGTGTAGTCCCACAGCTTATTACAGAACATGGCGACATTGAGACGTTCACCCATCAGCTTCTTGGTGACCTTGAAGTTGATGTTCATGGAGAACGGCACCGTGTACTTCTGGAAGTTGGACGCTGTGTACTCCCTCACCAGATATTTGAGGTACGGGTCGCTTGCGCAGTCGTCGGTCCACGGATGTATTGTGCCGTCGGGGTCGATGTAGCTCGTCGGGCTGTTGTTCACCACCAGTCGTTGTGACGTGGTGAACCATAGGCACTGTGCTGACACGGAAAATCCCAGTCTTAAACTTGGCACGCTGGTGTCGAAAGTGAAGTTAGTGTTGAAGCTCTCTCTCTCCGATCCGTCGTTGTTGTCGTAGAGTCCCACGTACTGTATCTGCTGGTTGTCCAGCACGACGCTTGGCCGGTAGGTGTCTACCATGGAGTTGTTGTACTTCGTGCGCAGGTACGCTCCGTTGATAGTCAGTCGGGTGAGCAGCACAGGCACACGCACACTCTCGAACGTGTATTCCACACCTTCCTTCTGTGTCATGCTTCCGTTGGTGTACATGCTGTACCCGGACAGTTCGTTGACCACGGTGTACGTTAAGTCGTCAAGTGACAGCTGTGACGTCAGGGTGGCTGCGTCTATCGTCGACGTGTCGTATTTCTTATATGTGTAACTGTCGTAATGACTCTGATTTCTGAAGCCGGATGTCATGCGCTCACGGAACACGGTGACAGACAGTCTGTTGCCTCCCACGTTGAGGTCGCCTGACAACTCAATCTTTCTGTTACGCGCAGGCTCGAGCTCGACATTACGAGGGTTGCGTATGTAAGTCATGATGTTGATGCGTCGGTAGTCGGCGTTGTCATGATAGTAATTGAGCTGTATGAAGTCGATGTACACGAGGTCGGGGTAGAGCTGCTCCATGGTCGGCATCTTGGTGTGCCATCCCAGTCCTCCCGACAGACGCGCAGTGGCGGACTTTCCGAAGAGTGTGAAGCGCGGGAAGGTGTACCCGATGTTGGCTCTCGGGTCGAAGTAGAACTTGCTGTTCATGACATAGTCGTCAGACAGGTTCGTCATGCGTGACGCCCTGACTCCCGCCACCACCTCCATCTCGCCCATAGCGCCCTTCAGACTGGCGTGCTCCTCAGCGAAGAACGAGAGTCGTCGGTTGGCAGGTATGTCAGACAGCTTGCGCTGACGTGTCGAGATGCCTGTGTACACGGGTGTGGTAGGGTCGAACACCTGTCCTCTGCCCAGGTTCTTGTCGAGGTTCCAGTCACTGCCGACGAGCAGCGTATTACTGATGAGACGTGACGGTATGCTGAGACGCGCGCTGACCTTGGCGAAGACGTTGACAGGCTTGCCCTCTGTCTCGCCGTGTCCCACATAGCGGAACGGCAGTATGTACGCGTCACTCTCTCCCTCAACGGTTGATGTTGGCGCCACGGTCATGCGCTGCAGCTGCATCAGTCGTGTGCGCTCCAATATGTCATACTCATAAGATGACGACAGGGAGGCCTCAAAAGACTTCAGCCATGTCTGACGTTTCATCCTCATCTTGTACGACACCATGGCGGAGTAGCGGTTGTAGCTTGACTTGTATGAGTCATCCGCGCTTTTCTCTATGTCCGGGTCTTCTTTCTCATCGTCGAAGGAACCGGTGTAGTCGAAGTTGGCTGTAAGCTCAGATATGCCGCTCTCGCCGTTCCATGTCTTGTTGGCTCTGGCCGACAAGGTGAGACGTTTGTATGTCTCATATCTGTTACGAGGGTCATTCTTGTAGTCGAGATATCCGAGACTGAGGTTGAGGCTGGTGTTGCTCTCCTTCCATTCTAGTCCCTTCGACACATGTGCCAGCTTCGATCCCATGTCACTCTTCAGACGTAGCTCAAGGTCATGTCCTCCCTTCCTTCTCTCAATCTTGACGAGTCCGCTGGTGAGGTCTCCGTATTCGACGGATGGTATGCCTCTGACAATCTCCACCTTTTCTATGTCGTCGGTGGATATGGTTCTCATGTCCACTCCGGCGTTGGTGTTGTCGCGTGACGTGGCGGCATTGTCCCACGCTCCCGCCAAGTATTGCATGTTGGCGTTGGTGGATACGGGCGCCCCGTCGATGACGAAGCTGGTGCCTAAAGCTGAAGTGCTGTAGTTGGAGCTGCCGGTGGCAATCTCTCGTATATATATATTATTAGGTGTGCTGAGAGACGGTGTCGTGGCGCGTCCGCCAGGTAACAGCTCGAGCAGGTCGGCGAAGCTGGACGGCTGCAGGTGCTCCATGGCGTGACGCTTGATGACTGACGCGCTGGTGAGTCCTTTGTTTTCCTGGGCCGTGACGACAACCTCGTTGAGGCTGTTGGCGTCAGGTGTCATCACATAGCGTCCGCTGTCAGCCGCGGTGGTGACGAGCGTCTTATATCCGAGATAGGAGATCTTAATCTTGCTGTAATTACTTTTGGGTATGACGAATGAGCCGTCAATCTGTGTGACAGCTATCGCTTTGCCGCTCTCTGCGTCAAGAATTACAGCTCCGATAATCGGCTCTTGGGTCTGTGAGTCTGTCACTGTTCCTTTGTGAATAGTTTGTGCTTCAGTGAGATATACTACAAAGGATAGGGCGACAGCGAATAGAATCCTCAGCTTTTGCATTTATCGTTTTAATTGTTGCGCAAAGTAACACATATCTTTTTTTTGTGTCAATACCATAAAGTGAGTATTGTGACAAGTCTTTTCTGCTAAAAAAGTATCGTGTGCCAAGGATTGGCGAGGCTTGCGCGGCAGGTGTTTCATCGTGGTGGATATGACTCATACTCGTACCTCATGTCGTTATGTGTGACACGGCAGGATGATGGATTGTGTATGGTTGTGAACGTGACATGGTCCCTTTCCATTTCGCACTTTTTTTGTTGTCTGAAATTCCTCTTTTTACGTTGATGTATGTCAGCGAAAAAATGATTTCCGGGACTTTCCCGTGCCTTATTCGGCGTCTGAAATTCTTAGGTTAGGACGTTGAAAAGTTAAGGTTAGGATTTTTAAATTCTCAGACCTGTATATAGACTATTTCCTAACCTAAGAATTTCAAAAAAGAGACATGAGGTTTTTGAAAGCATTGTAATAAGATTATCAGCGAGTTAACTGATTTTTGTGAAAAAATGGGCATAGGAAATTTCGTAATACCATAAATTGTTCGTTTTTCCCCTGTTGTCCGTGACTCTTATCGTGTTGCCGGCTGGCTGACGCTGGTGAGCGACTATTCACGTCCTATCTGCGTTTATGTGCTGGCGGAGATGATCGTCGCATTTCTGGGTAGGTCTTGATGTCTTTTCGTTCAATGATAAAAACTTGGTTTGTGAGTGTGTGTGTTCACCGCTCTACATGAGTCAATTGACTGTATGAATACGTGTTTTTTTTCGTTTGATTGTCATATTGTCACAAATCCTTCATAACTTCGCGTATCGTTTTGTAATGACATTGTATGAAGATTAAGATCTTTTCCGTTACATTCCTCGTTGCCTCATCGCTCGCTCTGGCGTGCGTGAATACGACGGGTGAGAAGTCTGGTGTTAAGTGTGACAGCGTCTGTGGTGAGGCTGTCGAGTCGGTTGACTCCGTGGCTGTTGCCGCTGAGCCGAAGAGTCCTTATTATATGTCTGGCGCTGAGTATACGTCGGAGGATAGCATCATGGTGGAACGGCTGCTGCGTGAGGCGGTAAGCGAACGTAGCGATGAGCATCCTATGTTGTATTTCGGTAAGAAGTTTCTGGGTGTTCCTTATGTGGCGCATACGCTTGAGAACGGTGACTCGGAGCATCTCATCGTCAATCTGCGTGAGATGGACTGTACGACGTTCGTCGAGACAGTGACGGCTCTCACCTTATGCCATAGGCTGGGGCTGACCACGTTCGAGGATTATTGCGGTCAACTGGTTAAGGTGCGCTATCGTGAGGGCAAGATGGGTGACTACACTTCACGTCTGCATTACTTCACGTGGTGGGGTGAGGATAATGAGAGGCTCGGCATCGTCAAGTGTGTGTTCACGGCAAGCAAGCCGTTCACCGCCGTGCAGACCCTCGACATCAATTATATGAGTAAGCATCCGCAGTCATATAAGCAGCTCAAGGCGCACCCTGAGTTTGTCGACGTGATAAGGAGCTATGAGAGAGGATACTCTGGTAAGACGTACCGTTACATACCTAAGTCGGAGGTTGGCGGTAGACAAAGCGGCAAGCTGGGCATCGTGGAGACAGGTGACATCATTGCCATGCTGACATCTAAAGAGGGACTGGACACGAGTCACATCGGTATCGCTGTGTGGCAGGACGGCAGACTGCATCTGCTCAACGCCTCTTACGTGTATAAGAAGGTGGTGCTCGACAAGCATACTTTCTATGACTACCAGCAGCGACAGACGTCACAGACTGGTATCAGGGTGTTCAGGGTAGTGGAAGGATTGTGATTAGTAATGGAAGGTGATGTCGGTCACCAATTAAACAATAGGATAAGATGATTAACATTGATAATTTGTCCGTGGAGTTTAGCGCCAGGCCGCTTTTCAGTGACGTGAGTTTCGTCATCAACCCAAAGGACAGGATAGCTCTCGTGGGCAAGAACGGTGCTGGAAAGAGTACTATGCTAAAGATTATCGCCGGACTGCAACAGCCGACGAGCGGCGTGGTAGCAAGACAGAAAGGGGTGACGATAGGGTACCTGCCTCAGGTTATGGTGCTGTCGGACGAGCATACTGTCATGCAGGAGGCAGAGACGGCGTTTGCGCATATCGGTGAGCTGAGGGACAGGATTGACAGGATGAACGAGGAGCTGGCGTCGAGAACGGACTATGAGAGTGATGAGTACATGGAACTCGTGGAGCGTTTCACACATGAGAATGAGCGTTTCATGATGATGGGTGGTGCCAACTACCACGCTGAGCTTGAGAGGACGCTGGTGGGTCTGGGATTCCAACGCTCGGACTTCGATAGACCAACGAGTGAGTTCTCCGGTGGATGGAGAATGAGAATTGAGCTGGCTAAGCTGCTGATGAAAAAGCCGGACGTGCTGCTGCTCGACGAGCCGACGAACCACCTCGACATCGGATCTATACAATGGCTCGAGCAATTCCTGGCACAGAGGGCTAACGCCGTGGTGCTGGTCAGCCACGACAGGGCTTTCATCAATAACGTAACGAACAGGACTATCGAGATAATATGCAGACACATCAATGACTATAAGGTCGGCTACGATGAGTATGTCAAGCTGCGTGACGAGAGAAGGGAACAGCAACTCAGGGCATACGAGAACCAGCAGAAGGAGATAGCGGAGATTCAACAGTTCATCGAGACGTTCAGATATAAGCCGACGAAGTCGAACCAAGTGCAGTCGCGTATCAAACAACTGGAGAAAATAGTGCCTATCGAGGTTGACGAGGTGGACACGTCGAGCCTGAGACTGAAGTTCCCGCCTTGCCTGCGAAGTGGCGACTATCCGGTGATATGTGAGGACGTGGCTAAGTCGTACAGCCATAATATCTTCAAGGATGTCAATCTGACTATCAAGAGGGGAGAGAAGGTGGCGTTCGTGGGTAACAATGGCGAGGGAAAGTCTACTCTCGTCAAGTGTATCATGGGCGAGATTCCTTTCGAGGGTAAGTTGAAGGTCGGGCATAATGTTAAGATAGGTTACTTTGCGCAGAACCAGGCACAGATGCTTGACGGAGAAATCACGGTGTTCGACACTATCGACCGTGTGGCGAAAGGTGACGTGCGACTGAAAATAAGGGACATTCTCGGGGCTTTCATGTTCGGAGGCGAGGCGTCCGATAAGTTCGTCAAGGTGCTGTCGGGAGGAGAGAGGTCACGACTGGCGATGATAAGACTGTTGCTGGAACCTGTCAACCTGCTTATCCTCGACGAGCCGACGAACCACCTCGACATGCAGTCGAAGGACGTGCTGAAACAGGCGATTCTGGATTTTGATGGTACGGCGATTATTGTGAGTCACGACCGTGACTTCCTCGACGGGCTGGTGGATAAGGTGTATGAGTTCGGAGGCGGTAAGGTGCGTGAGCACATCGGAGGTATTTACGATTTCCTCCGAAAGAGACAAATAGAGAGTCTGAACGAGCTTGGACGCACGATGAACAGCAGCGGAAGCCCAACCGGAGAGCAACGACAGGATAATGCAGCGGCAAAGACGGAGACTGGTAAGGGAACGGCGGTGTCTAACTTGTCGTACGCGGAACAGAAGGAACGTAATAAGGTTTTAAGGAAGGCGGAGAACGCGGTGAAGAACGCTGAGGCAGAGATTGAGAAACTTGAAAAGGAACTGGCAGAAGTGGAGCAGAATCTCGCCACGCCTGAGGGGGCTTCCGACACGTCGCTGTTTGAGAAGCACGGTAAGATTAAGAAGATGATCGATGATGCCGTGTCAAAGTGGGAGGAGGCGTCCGAGGAACTGGAGAGGCTGACGGAAGGTGGCGTTTAACAGCCCTTTAAACAGACAACGGCTTACGTTGTTTGCTCTGTTTCTCTGTTGAGAAAGTACTATGCTCGTTTGTGCGTCGATGGACTTGCAGACGGGTTTTTTATGTTTTTACGGCTTGTTTACCGACATCTACACTGCTTTTTTTTTGTTTTTATAAGAAAAACACGTAAAAAAGTGGCCCGAAATTTTGCGGATTAAAAATAACGCGCTACCTTTGCATCGCTTTTGAGGAAAAGCGCTGTTAATAACATCGCGGGGTGGAGCAGTTGGTAGCTCGCCAGGCTCATAACCTGGAGGTCGCCCG
>CALCEL010000111.1 GCA_937900485.1 uncultured Prevotellaceae bacterium | reverse complement strand
CTGCGTATAGACTACAACCTAACCTGAGAATTTCAAAAAAGAGACACAAGGTTTTAAAATACATTACAATAAGATTGTCAGCAAGTTAATCTATTTCCTACAAAAAAACAGGCATAGGAAATTTGGTTATTCCCCAAATTGTCCGTTATTCCACCTCAGGCACTTGTAACGTCTCGCAGACAAGTGAACACTCATCATCAGACTTTTCTATAAAGACGAAGTTCGACGTCAAATCGACAGCGGAATAGTCCATCACCTTACAGACGGAGAACAATTTGCGGATAACCTTAAGTACCATATATCAAATCAGTACAACAACAGACACAACGAGCGTGAAGATAAAGAACATACTCAGAAAAGTGACCGGTTCATCAAGAAAAAACACACCCACGAGTACAGCACGCACAGTTCCTATTCCCATCCACACAGGATAGGCAGTACCGATTGGTAGAGTCTGAGTTGCCATATCGAGCAAAATCATACTGAGCACATAGGAAAAGACAAATCCAGATATCCACACCCATGATGACGTACCGACAATATCTTTGGAACGACCAAGACAGCCATAGAAACACACCTCACATAGTCCCGCAAAGAACAAAACAATCCAGTTCATTTTATATGATTACACCTATAAAGGACAGTAAGACAACCTCGGTGTCTCCTTCTACGTCTTTGTAAAGATAGCACAAAAAAAGAACAGGGTAAAACGAAAAAGGAAGAAAAGAACATACGCACAGCACAGTTACGTATCATTCACTGAAGAGACGGCATCATAATCAACGACGAATATGAAGTGTAGATGACGTCCAGACAAAAAGGCAAAGACAGAAGACACACAATCCGCGCAGACTATGTGATTCGGGAGAAAAGAGATAAATATAAAAAAGAAATTACGGTATATACTCACGAACTACATCCAGCTTGTCGCCACTCAGATCGACAATGAAGAAATGAGGGACACGAACGACATTACCACTGGCGTTTCTGGCATGACTATGGACAACCATTAGAATCCGTCCATTAAAATCGCGGAACATCATACCATGTCCGTAATTTGCCGGTGTCACTGGCTCAGGATCTTGAACCCACGGACCATCAAGAGTTCCGCTGACGGAATAAGCCACGCCTTGTGTATACACATCATAAATCCAGCTTGACCAAATCATACCGAGACGTCCAGATTTAGTCTTAAAGAGAAACGGTCCATCCGTCACCTTATTCGGTTTATCATGGCCTGAAGCATCCTTTTCCCTGCTCCAAGGAGAGTCGCTGGCACGGAAGAGCACGGTTCCCTCCCCTATCGTACCGCTCAAATCATCTTTCATAAGGATTTTCTCTATCGTGCCATTCCTGTTCTGCAGCCACTCATAACAGTACACCATGTATGGCTTTCCGTCCGTGTCGAGCCACAACGTGCCGTCCAGGGTAGGCTTGTCGGCAGGAAGAAAGACAGAGTCACCCGTGATAGTGTAAGGACCGCATACGTCATCACTCTGTAAGACCTGACAAGACCTTCTGTCGATCACGTTATTATCCACAGTATCAATATGCACATCCTTGTTAGTGAATGTGGCGAAATAGAAATATTTCCCTTTATACTTATGAATCTCAGCAGCCCATATCATCGGATTACTCCCCATCCAAGACAACGAGTCGATGTCGGTCACATGAAACGGTCCTGTCCAAGTCTTAAGGTTCTTGCTTTTCCACATCTTGCCCCCCGTACCTGTCATGTAATACGTCATGGTCTGTCTGTCAGCATAAACAAAAGGATCAGACATACGAATAGAGTCCAAAGGGACGTCATACCTTAAGGACGCACTCGTCTTGTTTTGTGCGAACATCACAGATGCGCAAAACAAAGACGCACAAATGCAGAGAAGAATCTTTTTCATAAGCCATTAAATTACGTAACAAAGAGCGCACACAAGCCATGAACCATTCACAGGGACACTAACCCATGATAGCGAAATAGTCAACAATTCCGACGAGAGAATAATCAGAGTCGACAACGAGCAAAGAGTGTATCTTATGCTTGCGGAACATATACTGTATCTGTGTGAGCTTAGCGTCAGGTCCGATGGTCTTCGGAGTCTTAGTCATCACGTCAGCCACTGACAGGTTGAGGAAATTAGACTGTGCACCCTCAACGGCTCTACGTATGTCACCATCAGTTATTATACCTTGGATAGTCTTACCATCCATGACAACACCCAGTCCCAGCTTTCCATTACTTATGAAAAGCAAAGCCTCAGACAATTTCATGTCAGCTGAGATAATAGGGAAATTATCAGTATACATCACGTCCTTCACCCTTGTCAACAGTTTACGTCCGAGGCTACCGCCAGGATGAAACATAGCGAATTCCCTCGCCTTGAAGTTACGTTCCTCCATCAACGCACATGCAAGCGCGTCTCCCATGGCTAACGCCGCTGTTGTAGAAGACGTAGGTGCGAGATTCAGAGGGCAAGCCTCCCTTTTCACACTTACGAGAATATGATAATCGGAATGTTTTGCTATAAGAGACTCCGCGCTACCTGTCATAGAGACAATCTTTATCTTACGTTCCTCGAGAGAGTCGATGATACGGAGTAACTCATCGGTATTGCCTGAGTTAGAAATTAACAGAACCACGTCATCATCCATCACCATTCCGAGGTCGCCATGAAGAGCGTCGAGTGCATTGATATAAATAGCGGGAGTACCGGTGCTTGCCAACGTGGCGGATATCTTAGCAGCGATATGTCCAGACTTACCCACGCCCGTAACCACGACATGTCCAGTACACTTATAGATAAGTTTAACAATGCTGTCGAACGTCTCATCCATTAGTGGAATCAAATCCAACAACGCCTGCGCCTCGTCACGCAGACATTTCTTTGCCACTTCCAGAGTCTTCATATCAAATCACAAAAGAGATGCAATCAAGGCATCCAAATCTCTCAAATACAACATATTCGGTCCATCGCTAAGAGCCTTTTCCGGATCAGGATGAACCTCAAAGAAATATCCGTTTGCGCCAAAGGCCTTAGCCGCATGAGCCATGGCCGGCACGAACTCACGGTTACCACCTGTTTTTCCGCCTGCCGCACCTGGTCTCTGCACAGAGTGTGTGCAATCCATGATCACCACATCTGTGAATTTTCTCATGTCAGCAATGTTTCTGAAATCGACAGCCAGATTATTATAACCGTATATATTACCTCTCTCAGTCAGCCAGACATTATCATTACCACTCTCACGCACCTTCTGTACCGGGTAACACATATCTTCGCCTGACAGGAACTGAGCTTTCTTAATATTCACCACCTTGCCAGTCTTGGCAGCAGCCACCAACAAGTCGGTCTGTCTACAGAGAAAAGCTGGTATCTGCAGCACATCTGCCACTTCAGCAGCAGGTGCAGCCTGCCAGCTCTCATGAATGTCAGTCAGAACACGAAGCCCATAATCAGCCTTAATCTTACCGAGCATCTCAAGTCCCTTTTCCAGTCCTGGTCCTCTGAAAGAATGTATTGATGTTCTGTTCGCCTTATCGAAAGAAGACTTGAAAATCACATCTATATCATATTTAGTGTTAATCTTAACAAGTTCCTCCGCCACCTGTTCCAAGACATCAACACTCTCAATGACACATGGTCCTGCAATAAAAACCGGTTTCATTTTCACGTTAATATGTTAAAACGGATACTCTCCGTTATTATCAGAAGGAGTAACGACTCCACTCGAATTACTACTTTTTACGGTTTCCCTCTCCTCGCCATTCTCCTTAGACACATGTCCACCAGGTGCGGAATCCGCCTTAGGTGACAACAACTCGAGCTCATCCGCCATAATCTCTATAGACTTATGCGAGGCGCCTTGTCTATCTGTCCAGTTACGAGTCTGTATCTTACCTTGCACGAATAGTTTATCTCCCTTATGGACATACTTCTCCACTATCTCCGCCTGTTTCCTCCAAAAGACTACCGTATGCCATTCCGTCCGGTCAGGCACGCGAGTACCATTCTGCAGCTGATAGCCACGCTCTGTCGTCGCCAGTTCAATCTGTGCCACGCAGACGCCTGCGTCCAGATATCTCACAGCAGGTTCACGTCCCACATTACCAATAAGAAAAACCTTATTCATAGCGCAATAAATTATAAGTCACTAAACATAAATCGTTTTGTTCAGCAAATAATGGTCAAGCAAAGTCATTGCCGCCATCGCCTCCACCACCGGCACAGCCCTTGGCAAGACACACGGATCGTGTCGTCCTTTCACCTCAAGAACTGTCTCATTGCCATGGCGGTCGACTGTAGGCTGAGGTCGAAGCTGAGTCGCCACAGGTTTGAAAAGAACCCTGAAATAGATATCCTGTCCGTTGCTAATACCGCCCTGGATGCCACCGCTATGGTTGGAGCTCACATCTATCACGCCATTATTATTATAGAAAATGTCGTTCTGTTCAGAACCTCTTTGTCCGACTCCGATAAATCCCTCACCATATTCAAACCCCTTAACGGCATTGATACTCAGCATAGCAGCTCCGAGGTCACTATGTAACTTACTGAACACCGGCTCACCCAGTCCCACCGGACATCCTTTTATGACGCACGTTATAACGCCTCCGATGGTGTCCCCGTCCTTCTTCACGTCCAGTATAAGGTCTTCCATCTCCTTTGCCGCCACAGGGTCAGGGCACCTCACGTTATTCTTCTCTATCTCAGAAAAGTCCAAAGACTTATAGTCTCTCGTCACCGCAATCTCACCTACTTGTGATGTGTACGCAGTTATCTCCACTCCGATTTTCTTCAGAGCCATCTTAGCGAATGCTCCTCCAACACAACGTGAGATTGTCTCACGCGCACTGCTACGTCCACCCCCTCTATAGTCTCTGAGTCCGTATTTCTGAGTATACGTGAAGTCTGCGTGAGAAGGTCGGAACACATCACGCACGTTGCTGTAATCACCAGAACGTTGATTGTTATTCCTTACTATAAATCCTATAGGACATCCCGTACTCTTTCCCTCAAAGACACCGGAAAGAATCTCAACGGTGTCATCCTCCTTACGCCCGGTAGTAATATTGCTCTGACCAGGCTTTCTACGATTCAGTTCACTCTGGATGAAGTCAACATCGACATCCAGTCCAGCGGGGAAGCCGTCGATTACTCCACCCACTGCGGCTCCATGACTCTCTCCGAACGTTGTCACCGTAAATATATTACCAAATGTGTTACGCATACTCTAATCACAAGTTAACATCAATGGCAGCCACCGCATCCGCCACCGCACTCACCTGAGCCACAACTATCACCTTCACCGCATCCGCCGCCGCATCCGCCACAGCCTCCGCAGTGATGCTCGCCGCTCATGAAATTAAGCAGTTCTGTCACCTCCTCATTCGTGGCTGGTCTATTCTCACACACCTTACCCACAAAGTGAAGGTCCTGTCCGGCACGAGGATGGTTCAAGTCAATAGTCACCGCATCCTTCTTCACCTCAATTACCGTGGCATTAAAACGCTCGCCGCCCTCACCCTGAAGAGGAATCACATTACCTTCAAACACACGTTCCGTGTCGAACTTTCCGTTTATCTCGAAAATCTTCTTGTCGACATCAAACATCAGCTCATCATCAAACTCTCCGTAAGCCTCCTTACATGGAATGACGAAGTCGAAAGATTCCCCTTTAGCCAGGCCGTCCACAGCAGCCTCGAATGCAGGCAGAGCGGCGCCCAAGTTACTAATGAACTGGAACGGATGCTGTTCCTGGCACTCCTCCACCAACATCTCTTGTTCGTCTGACTCATCTTTCACGTACAGCTTGTAAGCTACGGTAATGTAATCGTTCATCTTATCACTCATAACAGATTTTGTTCAAAACTATTTATATAATGCGCAAAGATAATAGAATTAACCCACAAAGCAAAAAAAACATTTGGTCTTTTACTGAAATTGACATACCTTTGAGGTATCAATAAACATATGATTACATGGACAAGCTATCGGCTATACAATTAGCGATGATAAGTGTGCTATTCTCGTGTTGCGGCGGTCATGCTGACAAAGAAAACAGAAACGAGAAAAAGGAGACAAGCAGCACAGGTGAAAGCGTCATCGTTCGTAAACCTCTTAACATAACAAGTGAATTCAATCAAATATCAAATTTAGGCAGTATAGACATCATATATAGTCAGGGAGATTTTCTCGCCGAATTGGTGGGCGACTCCACGCTGGTCAACCTAATCGACGCCGACATCGACTCAAATATCCTCTCCTTGAGTCTGAAAGGAGAGCGTAACAAAGACATAAACATATATGATGGCACGAACAAGATCACGTTGGAACTAAGGACGCCCGACCTGAAGTGTGTGGCACTATGCTCAAACGGCAGTTTCAGATCCACCGGCACATGGAAGGGCCAGGACATCCAGCTTGGCATCATAGGAAGCGGTAACTTCGACATCGACACAATAGAGTGCGCCACATTTGACTATCAGGCGACCGGAACAGGCACTGCGAACATACGTCACATCATCAGCGATGCGGCGAGTGCCACCTGCACGTCAGCCAGCAACGTCAACATCGACGTGAACACCAAGACATTGAAAGCGGCGTCGACAAGCGGTAAGATTACGATAACAGGCAAGGCTGACAAGAAAAAGATTTATGAGTCTGAAGACAACCTAATAGACGACAAGACCACGTCCGTAAATATCTGACGCCAGGCATGCGTCTGAGACAGAATGACAGAGCAGGCAGTACCTGATCCATTACTTCCACGCACAAGAAGATGACACCCGCACTCTCCGAGAGTGGAATATCCTTTCCGGAAAGATCGTTTTCCGTTGACGTGAGACCTGTTATGTAATTGTTTTCCAACATACCTTTGCCCTGTTTTTACACCATGCAAATTACGATTTTTTTCTCACATGTCAAAGGATTTGCCGACTTAATGTCACTGAAAATTAAAGCGTTTTCTCCGTCTTGACGACCCGGCTACACCTTCCACCAAAAGCACAGTCTCATCCCTTCTCATAAGCATGAAACCGCACACGGTGTCTGTGCGGAACACGGTCCGGCTGATACGCACCCGCTCCATGCGTTTGTAGAATATGACATAGCCGCCGCGCTCCCAGTGGAGCAGTTTCATGCGTGTCCTGTCGCGGTTGAGGAACACATACACACTTCCGTCTGACGGGACCATTGAGTACATACGCACGAACACACACAGGGACTCTATTCCCTTGCGCAGGTCAACGGCATTACCAAAGACCATGAATCTGTTGCTTTCATTCAGACTAAACATTGACGTGAAAATTTTACGGGCACAAAGTTACGGGGAACTCTGCGACCACAAAACACGTATCATTTGGGATGGTTACAATTTCAGTCTGACATCTTGAAGAAGTGTCAGACTAAAATTTAATTCGGTTCAAAACAATTATAGGACAGCAATTGGACTCGGTACGGGAATGAATGTCTATCATACTCCCTCTCTACTATGTCGGCAATCGACAAAGAATACGCAGAAGAGCCGCTTTCTCTTGCTATCGGCATGGTGAAATAAGAGAAAGCGGCTCATCAGTCATAAGCTTAGGTCACCGACCACACGGTCGTAGCGTCACGCTCTTCAAGCAGACGTTATTCCATACCTTATAGTTTTGATGGTCTTCCATGAGCAGAATTAAAAATATCTTTCTCTATTTCTGTCGGATAAGTATCATAATACATTATGCGATCCGAGGTCTTAGAAATATACAGACCTGTGCACTTTGGTTTGCGATCCGGCTCGTCAAAATACAGGCATCCTTCGTGAAGCTTAAGAAGATAGCCTTCTTTATTTTGAGTTAATTTGATTATTTCCGCTTTTGCATTGAAAACCTGATCAATCTCACCGTCATGCAACCACAGGATGCTTAGCACAGATGCGTCAGGAAACCACTCTGCTCCACCAAAGAGCAGCAACGAGGACTTTTCCATATCAACTTTGATATAATTCTTGTTATCCTGTCTCCCGAAATTAAACTTATCATAAAAATCCACAGGAATAAAGCCATCGTCGCCCAAAAAACAAATATAGTTCTCATGTGCATCGTCAGTCGGCTCAAGAGGTTTCTTATTATCGCTTTTAGCGGTAACCTTAACCGAAAAGAAAGAGGAACGGCCATCATTATCATACTCTTCAGACGGTCCCGTATATAAGTCCACATTATAAACAACAGAATCACGTCCACGAACAACTGAGGATTCATACAATTGAGTTCCATGGTCACTGTCCAAACAATCACGAAGATGGAACCACACAGTATCAACATGTGAATAATCAATATTCTTTTTCCCATCTGAATCTACAGAGAATGGAAGTAGGCGTTTCTGCCCACAAGCGGTTCCCACGATAACATAGAACAACAATAAAAGTAAACTTCTCACTGCTGTCCAAAGAAAAGTTCTTAGACATGATTTAAATTTATTATTTTCAATGAGTTACACGAATATTATTTTTTCGAGATTTGATTTTGTACTTTTGCAAATCATATTGCAAGAGGCAGGAATCATGAATCAAGGAAAGACCGTATTCGCTCAGATTATGTCGCTCATACCAAGA
>CALCEL010000110.1 GCA_937900485.1 uncultured Prevotellaceae bacterium | reverse complement strand
AACCTAAAAACAGCAAAAAACAGGCATAGGAAATTTCGTCACGAGCAAAATTGTCCGTTTCTCTACCTGTTTTACACTATAACCGGAGGTCGTCTTTTTACCGTACAGCAATGAAAAAGAAAGGATTGACGGACACATTATCACCGACAGACACGTCACTGACAAACGGTAACACTCTCAGGGGACGATGAGACGAGCCAAAGAGAAACACAAAAGATATGCAAATATAGTAAGGTGTAAAAAGACTATTGTGAACACCGTATCAAGCAGAAACAGATGAGCAGTGGAAGATAGAGACAGACATGTTCCCACATGAAAAAAAACATAAACAAATCTTTTCTTGTGGCTTAACGATAATATTATTAATTTTGCATAAAACAACAGAAAAGAGTGAATAAATATCTGTTTGTCACCTTCCACGCACTAATGATGACTCTGTGTGTCATATGCTCGTGTATACGAGAGGATTATGACGGTGACCTCTTAGATGACAGTCCAATAATCATAACACTGTACCAACCTAACGGGCTGGGCGACTTAGCGTATAACGACGCGACCTACCGCGCCGTGCAAAGCCTTGCACAGTCATACGGGCTACGCACCGTCACCGTGGAGCGCGCCACATACGCCGAGTGTGTCAATTACCTCACAGAACGGCTTACCACGGGTAATGACGACGGCATAAAACGTCTCTATGTCATACTGGCAGACAACCGCTACGATGGCTTTTTCACGGAATACGACAGTCTTATCATGAATGACAGTCACACCAAGGTGCTTGCCATAGGCAACAGACGGACATTCACCAACATACACACAATCGACATCCGTTCCTACGGACTCTTTTACGAGGCAGGACTAATACTGGACGAGATGAGTGACTGCCAGCGTGTTGCCATTGTCACGACCGACACCATATCAGCATATTTCTCTGAATACACCCAGGGGTTGTGCGATGCGCTGTCAGACCCTGTGACAACGGACGTGATACACATCGACTGCGGTGACAATGAGAACATTACAGACCTGATGTATACAGCGTCCTACGGCTTTGACGGACAGTACGACGTGGTAATCCCCATGTGCGGGGCGACAGGAGTGCTGAGATACAACAGAGAACACGTGCGGTCCTTCAGCACAATAGGGACAGGGGCAGACATGTCACTCTACTCCACCTGTGTTCCGTTCTCATGCGTGAAGGACATATACGGCATACTGTCCGTAAGCGTCGGGGAATGGCTGAGCGGCCAGATGAGCAGCCACCACGCCTACGGACTGGAGTCGGGCATGGTGCGCATCGTAGAGTCGCCGACATACAAAGAGCTAATAGACAGTATGATAAGAAACAGTCATCAGACAGCGATAGACAAGGAAAATGAGAAGTATAATTAAGAGACACATATATCTTGCATTAGCCTTCGCTTCTCTGCTCCTCTGCGCCTGTCAGAGAGAAGCGGAGACACCTGACAACGCGGTACGCACCCGATGGACGGAGAAGAGCATCGTGATGGTGACGCCCCTGAGCGGACAGTCAGACATGGCGGCGCGGATGAGGCGCACGGCGGAGTGGTTCACCGCAAGTTTCACCAAGTCACAGACGGCTCTCTCCAAAGGAATAAAGATAAAGACGGAGTGGTACGATGAGAACACGGTCGACTCGGACAGCCTGGCTGAGGCTCTCAAGGAAAGAGACGACATAGAGGTGGTCATCGGTCCATCACGGCCGGAGATGCTCGACGTCATGGCGACGAAGCTGAGGAACAGCGGCAAGGCGATTATCTCGCCCATGTGCTCCTCCGAGGAGATCATACGACGGTACGCTGTGACAGCTACAGGAACAGTGAAGTCACCCTACGTCTGGACACTGACAGAGACGGACATATCACAGAGCGAGGCACTGCTCACCATGGTTACAACCGGCAACGGGAAAAGCGTCAGCCTTGTCACTCCCGACAATTTCTACGGCAAGACATTCCGCGACTGGATACCATTCCAAGCCACGGAGATGGGGGTGACGCTGACGAGCAGTGTGACATACACGGAAAGCGACTCAGCATCGATAGACCGATGTATTCGGGAGGCGCTGAATGACAGCAGTGAGTTTATCATCTGTGTCAATGACAACGCACAGGCGACAGTACGCATGATAAAAGCGAGCGGTGAGCAGAACGGCAGCGGCAAACGTCTCATCTTCAGCAACGGCGCATTCGACGGCGACCTCATCAACAACAGTCACTTATCGCAGTCCATCGACGGCATATCAGCGTACGCCGACCCCGCCTCGGGATTCCAGATAAGCTACGAGACGATGTACGGTGACATACCGTACCCGTCAGAGTGTATGTTATACGACGCACTCACACTCGCCGCGTTAGCCACAGAGTATACTCTATATAATGACGAGACATCCATAAACGAGGCTATAAGCATACTGACCTCGGGCAACAAGACTGACGCCGGCTATATATGGGACGAGAACGGACTGACAAGCTACGTCACAGCCATCGCCAACAGGCAGACACCGCCCAGGATGAAAGGAGCCACGGGACATCTGTCGTTCGACTCCGACGCCTTCACCATGCGTCTGTCGAGCATATACACGGAGTGGATGTGTTACGGAAACCGCTTCCACACCTTAGACTTCTACACGGCGGAGGGTACTAACCGACTCTCCAGCACACTGTCGTCATGGTGCTGGCAAGCGACACACACACAGGACCTGCAAAATCAGGACACGGGAATAGAGTATAACGAGCTGCGCGACAAGCGAGCCGTACTCGTCTGCGCCTCAAAAGGATGGTTCAACTACAGGCACCAGTCGGACGTGCTGAATATGTACCAGCTTCTGAAAAGACACGGATATCCGGACGACCATATTCTACTGATATGTAATGACGACATATTGCTCGACGGCAATAATGTCTACAAGGGTGAGATCAGGAAAAACAGTGAGGGGGAAAATCTCGCCGCCGGCGTTATGATAGACTACAACACCGACACGCTCAACGTGAATGACATACGGGACATACTGACGGGAAGAAGCAGTGCGCATCTGCCTGTCGTGCTCAACTCTGACAGCACAAACAATGTGCTTATCTACTGGACTGGCCACGGCGAGCATAACAGGTTCTTATGGGGATGGAGCGACAACCACTTCACCTCGAGGATGATGCGTGACGTGATGAGCGAGATGAGTGAGGAGACGAGATACAGGAAGCTGCTGCTCATAGCGGAGCCATGTATGTCGGGAAGCATGACGGACGAGCTGGACGGCATACCGGGCATGATGGGTATCGCCTCGGCGTCATCGACAGAGAACTCGTTCGCCGAGTATTACGACCAGGAGCTCGGCGTGTGGATGAGCGACAGGTTCACCAACAACATAGTGACGTTCACGGAACATGAGACGAAAGCCACATACAGGGACCTGTACCTTTATCTAGTCAGACACACGTTCGGGTCGCATGCGCAAATCAATAACTATCTGCTCTTCGACAACCTGTACACCGCGTCATACGACGAATTCTTCACATACTGAAAAGACAGACACGCCGGCTAAGAGTCTTAGCCGGCGTGTCTGTCTTTCTCTAACCCGTAACATCACGTGACGAGAGACACCACAAAAGTGTGTCGGACGTTCCGCCAGAGGTCACGAGAATATGATTGTCTTATTCTTATACGTCAACACCTTGTGTTCTATGTGTTTCTTGACCGCTCTCGACAACACGATTTTCTCGAGGTCCTTACCCTTAAGCACCAGAGTGTCTGGAGTGTCCTTATGAGTGATACGCACCACGTCCTGCTCAATGATCGGGCCGGCGTCAAGCTCCGCCGTGACGTAATGGCTTGTGGCTCCTATGATTTTCACGCCGCGCTGGTAAGCCTGATGGTAAGGACGCGCGCCTATGAAGGCTGGAAGGAACGAGTGATGTATGTTGATGATTCTGTTTGGATAGGACTCAATCATCTCATCGGAAATAATCTGCATGTACCTCGCCAGAACGATGAAGTCAATATTCTCGTCTCTGAGAAGCTTCATCTCAGCGTCCTCCACCTCACGTTTGTTAGACCAGTCCTTTTTGATGCTCCATACATAGTAAGGTATACCGAACTGCTCAGCCACATAACGCAGGTCCTCATGGTTGGACACGATACAAGGGATGTCGACACTCAACTCACCCGCCTTGAACCTTGCGAGCAGATCGTACAGACAATGAGACATCTTGGAGACGAACAAAGCCATACGCGGCTTCACGTTACTCAGGTAAAGATGGAACTTCAAGTCATAACGCTTGGAGTATAATGTGTCAATGTATTCGGTAATTTTGTCCGTCGGTATGAGAAAATCATCCAACTCCCACTCAACACGCATAAAAAAACGTCCTTCCAAAGTATCAACATACTGGTCGAGGTAAACGATATTTCCATTGTTATCCGTTATAAACTTTGTTATCTCCGTGATAATACCCTGTTTATCCGGACAATGTAACAAAAGGATGGCTGTCGGTTTCATTTATGTATTTTCTATGTGAATTCTCCTGATTTTCTGCAAAAGTACAAATATTTTTCATTTGAATACAACTATAATCCAAAAATAGTATGTTTGGACTTTTCTTTTTTCAAGGGTTGTGACAATAATCGTATATTTGTGATAAAATAAAAATAAATGACTTTGTATAGCACAATGAACAGACAATCCAATCATCTCATCATCGCTTTGTGCGCCACTTTCATGCTGGGAACATCTTACCCTCAGGCATCGAGCGCATCATCAACAACTCATGCGGCGTCAACAAAGAAAGCCAAGCAAAGGCATATTAAAGATGTGGAGAAAATCCACGTGGACGCACCTGTCGGAACCGTTCCGAGACTGCCACACCAGGTGTGGGTCACTTACAGTGACGGGAAAAAAGAGTGGAGACAGGTGACATGGACGAACTATCAGGTGTCCACAGAGACACAGGAGGCGACAGAAAGTCTGTACCCCGTCGGAAAAGAATACAATATTAAAGGATATATCATCGGCGACAACACCACGGACAAGGGATATATGGTGATGGCGGACGTCAAAGTGGTAGACCAGAGGTGGGAAACACCGTCGAACATAATGAAGGTACACACTCTTCCGCTGAGCGACGTGACACTGACGGGCGATAACCGACTGACGTCTAACCGTAACATGGAGATAAAAGAGTTGCTGACATGGGACGTCAAACAGCAGTTATATAACTACCGTGACACCTACGGACTACCAAAGGACGGTTATCCTGAGCCTGACGGGTGGGACTCCCCGACCACGAAGCTCAAGGGACACGGCAGCGGTCACTACATGAGCGCACTGGCTTTTGCGTTCGCCAGCGCACAGATGACTGACGAGGAGATTAAGAGAAACGGACTGCCAAGCGATGTCAAGGCGCAGATCAGAGACAGGATCGAGACCATGGTGAACGAGCTGAGACTGTGTCAGGAGCGCACGTTCGTGTGGGACAGCACCCTGAACCGCTACTTCGAAGCTCGTGACTACGCGCCGGAGGACACGCTGAGGAAGATGAAAGGTAACTGGGAGGCGTTCAATGAATATAAAAAGGACTACAGACACTACGGATACGGATACCTGAACGCCATACCAGCCGCCCACCCGGCTCTGATAGAGTGCTACCGGGCTTATAACAACGAGGACTGGGTCTGGGCTCCCTACTACACCATACACAAGCAGCTGGCGGGACTCATCGACATCGCCAACGTCATGGCGGAGATCCCGACGACACAGGAGTACATGGCAGACGGCAAGAAACACCTGACGAACAAAGAGATATCAGAGAAAGCCTTACGCATCGCAGAAGACATGGCGTTATGGGTTTGGAACCGCTTACACTACCGCACATACGTGAAAAAAGACGGAGACAAGTCTGAACGACAGGCGAAGCCCGGCAACAGATATGAGATGTGGAACATGTACATCGCAGGAGAGGTGGGAGGCATGGCGGAGTCTCTGGCAAGACTCTCGGAGATGACGAACGACAAGGAGAAGAAAGGCAAACTGCTCGAGGCTGCCAGCTACTTCGACTCACCGGCGTTCTTCGACCCCGTGGCAAAAAACATTGACGACATACGAACCAGACACGCCAACCAGCACATACCAATGATTACGGGCGCTCTTCGCTCATACATCGGCAATAATAACCCGTATTACTATAATCTGGCGTACAACTTCTGGAACCTCATTCAGGGCAGATATGCGTACGCCATGGGTGGAGTCGGCAACGGAGAGATGTGGAGACAGCCATACTCACAGATACTGAGCATGAATACTAACGTGATGTCTGACTTCGAACGTAACATGTATCCGAATCCGAACATCAACGAGACATGCTGCGCATACAACTTGGCTAAGTTGTCAAAAGACCTCAACTGCTTCAATCCGGACGATGCGCGGTTCATGGACTACTATGAGCGCGTCTTGTACAACCAGATTGTCGGATCGGTGCATCCAGACCACTGGGCTGTGACTTACCAGTATGCCGTCGGCATGGACGCCACCAAGCCTTACGGCAACGAGACTCCACAAAGCTCCTGCTGCGGAGGTACGGGAGCGGAGAACCACGTAAAGTATCAGGAAGCAGCATACTTCGTCAGCGACGACTGCCTGTGGGTCGGGTTATACATCCCTAGCATCGCACAATGGAAGGAGAAGGAAGTGACCATAAATCAAGACTGCAAATGGCCGGCGGAAAGCTCAAAGATATCATTCAGCACAAACGGACGAGAGAGTGCCTTCTCCGTCAAGCTTCGTGTTCCTTACTGGGCTACTGAGGGTTACGACGTGAAGGTGAACGGAAAATCCGTCTCAAAGACATACCAGCCTTGCTCATACGTGGAGACAGATAAACGTGTGTGGAGCGACAAAGACGTCATCGAGATTTCAATGCCTTTCAACACACATGTCTTCTGGGGAGCAGACAAGATGTCGCTTGCCGCCACAGGTAAGAACGAGACACGCACTCCATTCAACCCGCAATGGGTGGGAGCTCTCATGTACGGACCGCTCGTCATGGCAACACCGGACGTGAGAGAGTGGAGTCAGGCGGACTTCGAGATAAACTCCACGCTAAGCAACATAAGCGCATACGGTCCTTCACCAGACGAGGGAACGAACGGCAACGTCTACTCGCTGAAACTTGACGGGAAAACTTTCACACCAGACTATTACCAGACAGGTCACTCCACACACTACCTCAGACTGAACATGTCTACAGAGGCTAAGAAGAAGACATCAAAGAAGATAGACAAGACAACTCTGCTACAGGTTATAGAACTGGCGAAAAGCAGAATGGAGGAACAAGAGAACTGGCTTGCCGCCGCTATCAAGACTCCTAATTACGCACCATGGGCCCCGAACGGCTACAAGAGACTCACAGCACAACTGGAGAAGGCCAGACAGACTTACGACAACACCTCCAAGACGCTGACCCAGAACGACATCGACGCCGCAGAGAGAGAACTCAGTGTGGCTATCAACACAATGAGACCTGGCAATCTGGCTGAGCCAGAGGACATGAACGAGCTTCTTCCGCTTCTCACCAGCACGAAGAGCATCGAAAACAAGTCAACTGAGTTACGAGAGGCGATAAACTACGCCGACATGGTAGTCCAGTACGTGAACGACGGCAGCGGGACCAAAGATATGATCACTAAAGCCTCACAAAGACTCAAGGAGGGACTGAAAACCTTAAAACAGAGTAAGTGAACATTGCCGACAGAATGCCATGAGCGCCAGCGGAAGCATCTCACAAGAACAGAGAGCGGCAAGCACCTGGCAATACAAACGACAAAGTCAGAAAATAATAAGTAGTCGTCCCTTGAAAACTATTTAATTATTTAACAATCAACAAAATAATAGTTC
>CALCEL010000109.1 GCA_937900485.1 uncultured Prevotellaceae bacterium | reverse complement strand
CTATGCCACCATTGCGAATACAGAAAAGAGGATGTGCCTATTTTGACACACCCTCTCATTTGGGATGGTTACTCGCAATGGACTTACTCGGGACTTGCGCCCGTTAGACAATGCTTGTGCGAGCATACCTATGAAAAAAGGTGCACCGGAATTCCGATGCACCTGTATATGATTATGATTGTTGTAGAAACACATCAAACCATGAGAGCTGCTACGAGAGCCAAGATAGCGTAGAACTCTGGAAGAGCCGCATAAATCATTGTGTTTGTCTGAACATCATGACCCTGTGACAGTCCCTGAATACCCGCAGCGCAGACCTTACCCTGACGGATGGCAGAGAAGAGACAAACGAGACCGACACCAAGTCCAATACCTAACATAAGAGGTCCGTTGGAAGGATCATCGAGCTTAGCCTTTGTCATAAGGAAAGCCACGAAACCGTACAAACCCTGTGTAGCAGGCAAGGCAGACAAAACCATGTAACCAGAAGACTTAGAAGGGTCTTTTTTCAAAGCGCCTTCAGCTGCTGTTCCTGCGATAGTAGTTCCATAACAACTACCAATACCGGCGAGACCTAACATAAGTCCCAGACCGAGGTAACCTAAAATCAAATCCATAATTTATTGTTTTTTAATATTAATTATTTATTTCTGAATTCTATAAGGGCAATAGCCCGTTCCCTTACCATCAAAACCTGCGTTCTTGAAATACTCAACGAAGTTGAGACGAAGAGGATGCACGAAGGCAGAGATGGCAGACATGAGAAGATTGAAGATATGTCCTATCACATAGATGACTATAGCTGGTATCAGCATGGCTCCACCGTCACCGCCGACCATGTCTCCAATCATGTTGAAAGCTCCACCTAGCATACCACCAGCCAGACAGAGTGCATACAGACGTATGTATGACAGCACATCTCCAAGAAGTCCTGACACCATGTTGTATGTATCGTAAAGTCCTGCCAGAGGATTGATAAGCAATCCTGTTATCGGATTCTTTGCCACACGGTCCACATTATTAAGAATAAATATGCCGACCGCACTTACAGCACCGATACAAATCAGTGTGAGCGTCATGACGCTCTCTGACATCGCACCCGTCAGTGCTAACACGCCAGTCACCACACTTCCTATGATTAGCAACACCCATCCCCATGTTGACAGATGTTTCTTCAGACCCTCTTTCTTGGTATACAACAACGCTTTGATGAGCATAGCAAGACATATATGGAACACTCCTATAGCAATTGCCGCAGCCATTTGTATCGAGTAACTGGTGCCCGGCACCTTACCCTGTAACCACGCAAGGACAGCTCCGACGGAGTTGTCAGCAGATATCCAACCAGCCTCCACGATATTGATTCCGAAGAATGTTCCGAGGAAGAATCCTATCACCGTCGTGGCGATGCCGAGAGTCAATATCATTCCTCCGCAACCAGACAGCATCTCTCCCAAAATAGGCACGTTCTTTGTCTTTCCGGACAACTCGAACAAGCCATAGAGAGCGATAATGATTCCGTAGCCGGCGTCACCCATACATATAGCGAAGAAGAGGGTGAAGAACGGAGCGACGATAGGTGTCGGGTCCCACTCATTGTAATCAGGGAAACCATACATCACCGTGAGCCGTTCAAACAGTCTTGACACCGGTCCGTTCTTTAGTAACGTTGGCACGTTGTCGGTAGGCAGTGGCTCACGCACCTCATAGTATGTCTTGATGGAAGAGAGATATGACTCAATCTCCTTCTCCCTTGACACAGGATACCATCCCTCGAGCACCATAACCTTACAGTCCGCAACAAGCGTGGTGTTAACACGAGCCTCCAACGTGGATATATCATTTATCAGGCTCGTACGATAAGCTATTATATCTGCCAGATGAGACTCCGCCAAGTCTTTTTGCTGACAAAGCAACGACGCAGTCTGCTTTTCTATCTTAGACAGGTTCTCGCTACACTGCTCTAATGAGAAGCCCGGCAGTTCCACAGGAGTAGCCTTTACATCCTGCGTCTCCCCCACTCTGGAAAAGACCACGAAATACACACCATCCTTGTCTCTGCTCACCACACACTCCTCATATTCCGGATGCTCTTTGATGAACGAGCTGTCAGCCTTGTAGAAAGCCGTATTGACACCCACGCTCTTCAGTTTGGACAAGTCAGAGCGTTTGAAACTGCCCCATGGTTTGAGAATTTCATACGCACTCTGATACGTAGCCTTTTCCTGCTCGTTACCCTTGAGCGAGTCAATCAGTCCGTCAGCCTGAATGATATACTGCATCGCAACGCCGGCATTGCCGTTACCTTGTACCGTAACACCATTAGAAAAAGACTGCAAGTGCTGAACAACCTGGTTCACATGCACAAGCTCCTCCTTCTTCTCAGTAAGAGAATCTGAGTATCTCTCAGCCACAGTCTTGTCCTCACTCTCTTGAATATGAACGACGCCAAGACGTTGGAGAGACTGTAAGAACCCGTCGTATTCCTTATGGTACACCAGGAATGTCAGTTTTTTCATTTTCTGGATCATAGACTCTCCTCCTCCTTTCTCGCTCTGCTTTCCTGCAGAGACTTCAGAATCTTCTGAGAGGACTTAGAAAGATTCTCCTCATCCTCCATAAACCGTTTTATCTTTCTCACCGCCTCCTGGTATCCCGGGATCTGCACCTTCTCAAAAAGATTAACCTTCTGAGTAGTCTTTTTCCTGGCGTGATCGAGGAGAGACAGCTTCGCAAGAACGAACTCACGTTCAACGGCAGTCTTCGCCAGTCCTTGCAGTAGAGCGATACCATCGAAATACCACTTAGGAGAACTGAATATGCCGAACGGCTTTACAGAGAGCTTGATGTTCTGAAGCACGGGCACACGTACGCCCGCAATCTTCTTCACGTCCAGCTCCACGTCGTCGAGTGACACGAGACTAACGTCAAACTCACCCCAAAGAGCGAACATTGACTCATAGCCTCCTATCTGGCTTTGCAGTCTCCTCTCCAGCATCTCAGCATCCTCCTTGCATTTCTTAACCTCAAGACGCAGCGCTGTCTCCTTGCTTTTAATAATCGGCAAGGTACGCTGTCTCATCTTCAGGTTCTTCTCCAGCAACTGAAGCGAAGTCTTATTATATTGAAATTTTATTGCCATAAACAGACTCTTTATTACATATTATTGACGCCACCGGCGCAAGCCGGTGTCACGCCGCGAGAATCACGGCATGTGTCCAAGTCCTCATTTCCAGTATATGTCGGTGAACTCCTTCTTGATGTTCACCTCCTCCAACTTGAAATACTTTCTGAAGAGTTCCCAAGTCACATCGAGCATCTCCGTAGTGTCGAGGTTCACGTCAATAGCCAGCAGCTTATTCGCGTAGTCCTTAGCGAACTCAAGACATCTGTTGTCATAGTCTGTCAGGTCGAAACCATTCTCGAGTTTCGTCTTGGCGTTGGCAGCGTCAGAATACAGACGGATGGCAGCGTTCATAACCTGAGAGTGATCCTTACGCGTCTTCTTACCTGACACGAGCTGTTTCAGACGAGAGAGAGAGCGGAACGGATCGACGATGACCTTACCGATATCAGAGTCCCTACGCAGGAACAGCTGTCCCTCAGTGATGTAACCAGTGTTATCCGGCACTGCATGCGTGATGTCACCGCCATTGAGCGTAGTGACTGCGATAATCGTTATTGATCCGCCTCCCGCCTCATCCGGGAACTGTACAGCCTTCTCGTATATCTTAGCGAGGTCAGAGTACAAAGAGCCAGGCATTGAGTCCTTTGAAGGAATCTGGTCCATACGGTTGCTGACGATAGACAGTGACTCGGCGTACGATGTCATGTCTGTAAGGAGCACGAGCACCTTCTCATGTTTCTCCACGGCGAAGTACTCGGCAGCTGTCAAAGCCATATCCGGAACGAGCAGACGCTCCACTGCCGGGTCCTCAGTAGTATTCATGAACGCTATGATTCGGTCGAGTGCGCCGGCGTTAGAGAACGTGTTCCTGAAGAAATAATAGTCATCATTCGTCATACCCATACCGCCAAGGATAATCTTGTCAGCCTTAGCTCTGAGCGCCACCATAGCCATCACCTCGTTGAAAGGCTGGTCAGGGTCAGCGAAGAACGGGATCTTCTGTCCTGACACGAGCGTATTGTTCAGGTCGATACCTGCGATACCCGTAGCGATAAGCTCAGAAGGCTGTCGGCGTCTGACAGGGTTGACAGACGGTCCGCCAATCTCCACTTCCTTACCCTCTATCTCTGGTCCTCCGTCGATAGGGTTGCCATAAGCGTTAAAAAAACGTCCTGCCAGCTGGTCGCTGACCTTCAGTGACGGAGCCTTTCCGAGGAATGTCACCTCTGCGTCGGTAGGGATACCACCAGTACCCTCGAACACCTGCAGCGTCACATCCTCTCCGGCTATCTTTACGACCTGAGCCAGTCTGCCATTGATAGTGGCGAGCTCATCATATCCGACGCCCGTTGCTTTCAAAGAACAGGTAGCCTTAGTGATCTGTGAAATCTTTGTATATATTTTCTGAAATGCAATTGCCATATCTCAACATTTTTCAATTAACGACATTTCTTCTAAAAAGTTCCTCAAGAAAGCATTTGTCTGATCTGACCGACAAAGCCGTTATACTGCTCTGACTTGTAGACAGAATAGTTCATCTGCTTACATACGTTAATCAGTTTCTTGAAGAAATCGACCACCTCGAGGAAGTCACTGAAAGAATACTCCTTATCACATATCTCTGTGACCAGGTTAAGAATATCCTCTTGTCTCTCAAGACTTGTCACTGCGTCGACATCGTCGAAGGCGTCCTGCTGCAGTATCACGAAGTCGATGATCTCAGACTTCCAGAACACCACGTGATAGTCGACAGGCACACCGTCATCGCCGAGAATGTTGATCTGCTCAGCGATTTCCTTACCTCTCTGCATACGAGTCTTAAGCTTCAGCACCTTAGGTATCCACTGGTCGTTGATTCTCTTCGCGATATAATCAGCGAACTCAGGATATTCGAGATACTTAGAGTAAGAGTCGATCGGGTTCACGGCAGGATAACGTTTCTTGTCCGCTCTGTCCTGCTCGAGGCCGTAGAAGCAACGCGCCACCTTCTTGGTGTTCTCAGTGACAGGCTCCTTCAGGTTACCTCCGGCAGGAGACACCGTACCGATGAAAGTGATACTGCCGACCTCTCCGTTGTTAAGATACACATATCCTGCGCGTCCGTAGAAGTTACTGATGAGAGCGCCAAGGTCCATTGGGAAGGCGTCAGGACCAGGAAGCTCCTCCATACGGTTAGACATCTCACGCAAGGCCTGTGCCCATCTTGACGTGGAGTCCGCCATAAGCAGCACTCTCAATCCCATTGAGCGGTAGTACTCCGCCATAGTCATCGCCGTATAGACAGACGCCTCACGAGCAGCTACCGGCATGTTAGACGTGTTGGCGATGATAATCGTACGTTCCATAAGCTTACGTCCAGTGTGAGGGTCGACGAGCTCAGGGAACTCTGTGAAAATCTCAACCACCTCATTAGCGCGCTCACCGCAGGCAGCGATGATTACGATGTCAGCCTCCGCCTGTTTTGAGATGGCGTGCTGGAGCACCGTCTTTCCCGTACCGAAAGGTCCAGGGATGAATCCCGTACCACCCTCGACGATCGGGTTGAACGTGTCGATGGTTCTCACACCAGTCTCCAACAGTTTGAACGGTCTCGGTTTCTCCTTATAGTTAGTCATGGCGAACTTCACAGGCCAATGCTGCACCATGTCGACCTTAATCTCCTCGCCGCTTTCCGTCTCGAGGACAGCCACGATGTCACGGCATTTATACTTGCCTACGGCCGCAATAGACTTCACCTTAGCCTTACCCTCCATCTGGAACGGCACCATAACCTTCAGTTTTTGAGAGTTCTCAATGACCTCAGCGAGCCAGTCGGACGCCTGCACCGTGTCACCCACCTTGACGATAGGAGTAAAGTCCCACTCCCTGTCGTTATCAAGCGGCTCGGTATATTGTCCTCTCTTGAGGAACACTCCCTCCATCTTGTCCAAGTCATTCTGCAATCCGTCATAATTCTTGGACAACATACCTGGACCGAGCTGTATTTCCAGCATGTGTCCGGTAAACTCAGCCGGGGAGCCCACTTTCAGTCCACGTGTTGACTCAAACACCTGAACATAAACATCGCTGCCGACGACCTTAATGACCTCCGACATCAGACGGTCTCCACCAGTCATGATGTAACAGATCTCACCCTGAGAAACAGGTCCATCCACATGGATTGTCACCATGTTGGCAATTACTCCTGAAACAGTACCTTTTGTCATTTATGCTATGTTTTTATTATCAATAATTAATACGACATCCAGAAATCAGTCTTTTCTGGCGAAAGGAGACTTAAGCGTAAACTCCTCCGGCACCTGGACCTCACTTCTAAGACTATTTATTATCTCCTCGAAACGAACCTTTCCTGTTATAGGGTCAAGCAGTCGCCATCTCTCCATCATCTGCACCTTACACAGATAAGCGATGACAGCGTCCATGGAGAACGTGTTGAAGAACACGGCGTCATCGAGCCACCCCCATCTGAGCGCATCGATACGCTTTTCCTTCTCTACGGGGTCGTCACACTCCATCACGCGCATGATGGCAGGCACGTAGTCATATTCTCTGCCGAGGTCATAATCCCTGGCTTTGCTGGTCTTGATCATATCGTTCACGTCATTCTCCCCGATGATGTAGTCACCTACATTCCATTCCTGTGACCTGGCGATCATTGCAGTGAGAATGTTAGACATGTTGATGTTGAACTCCGCCCAGTCAGACATGAAACGGCTGTCGGATGTCTTGAGAGACTCCCAGTACCTGATCATGAGACAGTCATCCGGGAAGAAACCCTTTTCCTCGGAACGCTCGTCGTATTCACGCACGAAGCCCAACATATATTCCGGGAACGACAGCTCGTCATCCGTCACCCCCTCACGGGCACACACCACCAGGCTCTCCAGTTCCTCAACGGACAGATTGCCTAACAGAGTGATATCATCGCCCTTACCTTTCAGCAAGCATAGCAGATTACGGCAGTCACGTTCCGCCAGAAACATTGAAAGTATTCTCCTATCCTTAGACGACACGTCCTGTTCCTCATTGAACAGAGCAGTCACTTCATCGACGGTGACGGGACATTTCGTATCATCTAACGAAAGGTCTGGCAGACCCGACATTAAACAATAGTAGTTACCCATATATCAGAAAATCATATCCACCAACTGTGGACGAAGGAATTTCTTAAAATAATTCTCAAACTCTTCCTCTCCGAATTTCACCTTATATGCGCCGTTCTCCGGCTGTATGATGAACGAAGCGTCATTACCGTTGACCTTCTCTATGCGAACGCCGTTGTCGAGCAAAGACTTGGCCTTTGACGCGAACAGTGCCTTGAGGCTCTCTGCGTCGGCGGACGAGATGACCATGTTCTCCCCGTCGCTCCACTTCTCCGCCAGCTTAAGAATAAACTCATTCATGAAAGCCTTATCGTCGACGACGTTCTTGGCAGCCTCTTTCACCACCTTGTCACCCACCACATTTGCTATCTCGCTCTTCAGTGCACTGACAGCCTGTGACGCGTACATACGTATCTCCGACTTGGTGTTATCCTGCAGTGCCTGCACCTCCTTCTGAGCATTTGCAAGAATCTCCTTAGCCTTAGCCTCAGCGTCAGACAACAGACTTGCAGCCTTAGCCTCAGCCTCGCTCACAATTCTCGCAGCCTCAGCATTGCCTTTTTCCACTCCATCATTCAGGAGTTTCTCCGTAAGTTCTTGAATTTTATTTTCCATATATTTTGATTTAATTATTACACTTCCCGAAACAATACCTTTTGATTAAGAAAAAATATATGTCAGTTTTCCTGTTCCCTAATTATAATCTCAAACGCAAAGTAAATAAATTCTTTTTAAAACTAACATTTATTAGATTTTTTTTTTGAATGAATAAGAATAATTCACCAATATATGGTACATACGAAACAAGTGTAACCGCACACATGCAATATAGGATTTAACATGACGTAGTGCATGTCGAAGCGTTAAAGCACGCTGAACAATTTGTTTTCCACCGCATAACAAGTAATTTAACTGTGCGTTCTGACTGAATCGCACAAAAAAACGTCTCAGTCATAATCTCACAACTTCACACTGAGTGTCTCCTCAATCTGAATCACTCATACATCCTTAATAATCTACTCGTTACCACCCGCAGTACATAGCAAGAAGACCCGACGCGCGGCACATGACACCTCACCAAATTTCCTATCCGCCCCACTAAATTTTATTGTTCAAAACTCCAGTTTTTCCGTTGACACGTGACAAAGGAAAAATGACTTCCAGTTATTTTCCATGTCTTATTCTGCCTCTGAAAATCTCAGGTTAGGACGTTGAAACTCTCAGGTAAGGATTTTGAAAACTGCAGACCTGTGTATAGACCACAACCTAACCTAAGAATTTCAAAAAAGAGACCTAAGATTTTCAAAAGCCTTGTTTTAAGATTATCAACAAGTTAACCAATATTTAGCAAAAAAACAGGCATAGGAAATTTCGTCATCCCATAAATTGTCCATTATTTCCCATAATATTTTTGTCTGATTTCACGCCTATATTGCGGCACATTTAGCGACTCACTATATATATAGGTGTAAATCGCTAAACAATCACTGGCGGACGGCACAAGCGACACAAAGGTCGCCATCAGCGGTGTCGTGCCGGTCACAAGACACAGTCAGACATACCTTATGTTCCCGTCAGGTATGAATACCATTCTGTTTCACCTCATCCACTCCGTCTATGTCATAAAGCTCTGACATACATCTCACCACCTCGTTGACAGAGTGCGTGAGGAACGTCACTTGACAAGTCACTATCTCATCGTCAATGATAGTGTTCAACGAGTCGATGGACAGATTGAGAGTATGAGTGATACATATTATTATATCCATGAGCAGATGGTATCGGTCCACCGCCGTTATCGTGATTGAGACAGGATAGGTCCTGTTGGCTCTCTCCCTGAAATTATACTCCACGATAGAGTCGCCGTACTTCGACGCCTCGACGATGACGTCCGAACAGCTTCTCCTATGTATCGTGATCGTGTTGTCCGGATTACGGAATCCGATGGTCTCCCCTCCCGGCAGCGGATTGCAATGCGGACACCGGTATATGTTATCCTCATCATCGTTCTTGATATTCCTCAGCGCCCGTTTCGCATTGTAGGTACACGTCTGCTCAATCCAGCCCGCCTTAGCCACCACTTCCTCCACTGTTCCTATCTCCACGCAGTCGCCTCTGTGAAGTATAGTTCTGACAGGACACAGCTTTCCGTTTATCCTAGCATATTTAGCATGAAGACCGACATTATCACCCAGCTCAAAAGCGAAGTCTATCGCCGTGGACCCTTTAGGAAGAATGAGAGAGCGTCCATCAGGAGTAAAGACCATAACGTCGTCATAATACAGTGTGGTCGCCACGTTCTCCATCAGGTTCATTTTTCCCTTACTGTCCGCTATATCCTTGAGCACGCCCTGGAACCTCTTTATCCACTCGTCGATATTTCCGTCGTTCAGTCCTGTCATGCATCCTAGCTTGGAGCTCTCCACCATCTTCTCGGAACATATCTGCACATCCTCCCAAATGCCCATCTCGGACAGGAGCATCACATTCAGACACTGGTATGAGTTCTCCTTAGCCTGATCAATATAATTATTGAAGAATCCCGGCTTCTCCTTATACACATCCGTGAGGATGGAGTAAATCTTCACGCACACCTCTTTCTCCTTCAGGTCGCGGTCGCACTTTGAGAACGTCACTCGCACATAATACTTATTAGGCACGTGCTTATAGTCACATTCCTTATCTCTCATTTTCCTCCATATGCTATACGGACGTCTGTAATAGACCTCGGCGACTCCGCAAATACCGTTCTCCTCCAACAGATTCTTGATACGAGATGTGAACACATCCAGCCTGACCCGGTCGTGCTCCATGTCGTACTTCTGCTGTTTCAGTATGTTGAAATACTCATAAGGGCACCTGAACTTGAAGCTCAGGTTCTCGAGGTCAGTCTTGACATCGTACAGTCCGAGTCTGTTAGCAAGAGGAGCGTATAAATAGTCGGTCTCACCCGCTATCTTCATTTGCTTATCCGGACGCATACTCTGCAGCGTACGCATATTATGCAGTCTGTCAGCGATCTTCACCATCAAGGCTCTCATGTCATAATGCACAGACTCCAACAGCTGCTCGTAGTTGTCCACCTGTTTCGAGTTCTTATACGCACTCTTGTGTTTCTTCGTCACAGTATCAACAAGAAAAGCCACATCATCGCCGAAGTTCGTCCTTATGTCATCCAGCGTACACGAAGTATCCTCCACCACGTCATGAAGAAAAGCCGCCATGACACAGTGAGCGTCGAGCTTCAGCTCCACCGCAGCGATACGTGCGACGGCGATGGGGTGAATAATGTACGGATGTCCCGTGTTGCGTTTCTGTTCAGCATGCGCAGCCTTGGCAAACTCAAAAGCAGACTTTATCTGTCTCAACTCATCCGGCGTGACACGTTGAGACATAACGTCAAATACTTCATTAGCAGACTTATCGATGTCAGTTATGTGTAACTTTTCCATAATATTATCAGTTCACAGGTTCACAACAAAGTTAGCGTTTTTTCTTTCATTTATCATCAACACGATTATGTTTTTTCACACAAACAGAGCATATGACACTGCTCTTTTCGTATTAATGACTAACTTCGCGTGTGTAAGTAACATTATCACAGGAGAAACAAAAAAAGAAACGTTCACACATTTCAGACATGAGTCAGAGCGAAAATGTTTTCATATTCAGGCGTTTCTTCCTCGACGAGGAAGACTTTGACGTGGAGCTGTGTCATCGGGCCGCCTTAGACAAGCTGCAGACATTATTTCCGGGTAAGCGCATAACAGAATACGATCTCTACACCATAGGTATAGAGACCGATTCAGAATATTCAGAAACAGGTGTTGACATTTATGAGTTGGGGACTGTCGACTGGGAGATACCAGCCATCCGCAACACACGAGACCAGTCTGTGATAACGTTCAGACTGTAGTCTCGCACGCTCTTATCTTGTCCTTCTGTAGAAGTTGATAATCTCACGTCTGAAGAGGAATGTGTATTTCGACTGCAACAGTGTTGTCTCCGCTTTCATCAGTGACATCTTCGCCTCTTGGAAATCTGTGGCATTAGCCTTACCGTTCTCGTATCTATTTCTCGTAAGCTCAAATGACTCATTAGCACTTGCGAGTGACATCTCCGCACTCTCACATTGTCTTTTTGAAGCCAAGGCGTTATAATAAGCCTGTTGTATCTCTTTATACAACGCCTTACGTGTCTCCTCCAGCTGTATCTCCTGGTTATTGACCTGCACCTTAGCTGTCCGCACGGCATTTCGCGTGGCAAAGCGGTTGAAGATAGGCACAGAAAATGACAACGCCATATATCTGTTGAAGTTGTCTTTCATCTGCGACCCGAATGATGGAGTATCATAACCTGAGGTCTTGTAGTAGCTGCTACCCATTCCCGCTGAGAAATATAAAGACGGGAAGTAGGAGGAACGCGCCACCTTGACACCTTTCTCAGCACTTTTCAGCCTCATCTGCTCAGCCATGACCTGCGGCTTCATTCCGACGGCCTCAGAGTACACCACCTCCGGCAACGGTATGTCGGACAGCTCGCTGACGTCTGTCGACGGAGTGACAAGGTCCATGCCGTCTGGCGTGGGCAGCTCAAGCAACTGACTAAGCTCGAGCAGCGCCAACATATATGCGTTGCGTTGCTGCGTGAGTGAGGACTCGTCCGAAGCTTTCGCCGACTTGATCTGAGCCAAATCCGCCCCTGACCTCATATCATTGTCATAAAGCATCTGAACACGCTTCACCTGTAATGTGGACAAACGCACCTGCTCCTCAGCCACCTTGACCATGTCCTTCTGGTATATCGCGTCGAGATATGCCCTGATCACCTGCAGCTCAATATTATCCTTGACCTTGTCGAGGTCTGCCATAGAGGCCTCAAGGTCAAGCCTGCCCAGTTTTATCTCATTGGTTATCCTGCCTGAAGTGAACAACGGCACATTTGTGCTTAGGTCAAAATTAGTGCTTTGAGTGTTACGGTTAGCGTATGTGTTATTGGACGTCAGACCACGTCCGAAACTCATACTCTCATTGGCGGAGGCGGTCAGATTGGGCAGTCGGCTGTTCTCCGACGTGCTCAGACTGATTTGTCTCTGCCTCACCATGTTCTCATATTGCTTGACCGTGAGGTTATGCTCCACGGCATGATCCACACACTGCCTCAGACTCCATGTACGTTGTGCGCCGGCATCACAGATATAAGACATGAAGACAGCGACTGACATGACACACATTTTTCTCATAATCATTCTTCTTTGTTTAGCTGAATACCACGCACCTTATCACCTTTACGCAGTCTGGAGAGAACCTGTATTCTCACTCCATCACTCAAGCCCGTCTTGACATATCGTTTCTGGAATTTCTGTTGAGGCACAGAGTCCGTCAGGATATAGACATACGTAGAGTCACCAGAGAACTCCAATGACGCCTCGGGCACACACAGTACATTCTTAACCTTATCCAGCACGATAATAGCGTTGGCTCCATAGCCGGAGCGTAACGTGACGCTGTCGGGCAGCATGATGCTCGACTTTATCTCAAACTGGTTGGCTCCGTTCGACTCCACTCCTTTTGGAGAGACATACTCCAGCTTTCCTTTCATTGTCAATCCCTGTATGGCTCCCACGGAAATCTCGACAGGCATATTCTCCTTGATGCGGCCCACCTCGGTCTCGTCTATGTTTCCCTTAAATATCAGCTTGGACATGTCGGCCACTGTGGCCACCGTCGTTCCCTCACTGAAGGAGTTGCTGTATATGACAGAGTTACCAACCTTAACTGGTATATCTAATATCAGCCCGTCAATAGTGGAACGTATCAATGTGGTACTCATGCGAGCGTTTGACAAAGAGACGCCGTCCCTGACGATATTCAACGCATCCTTAGCGTTGCTCACCTCAGCCTTGGAGTTTTTGTAGGTCACCTCCGCTTTCTCAAAATCCTCAGCGCTCACCACCTTCTCCTTATACAGCCTCTCCATTCGCTCATAGTCTTTCTGTGCCTGCTTGAAGGAAATCTCTGACAACGTGACACGATTCTCGGCAGAGCTGAGCGAGCTCATGTCTGGAATCACCTTGACTTTCGCTATCACCTCGTCTTTCTTAACCTTGTCACCGGCTTGTTTGTACAACTCGGCAATGATGCCCGATATCTGAGGCTTAATGCTAACCTCGTCACGAGGCTCTATCTTTCCCGTGACAATAGTGGATTTCTCGATGTCAGCTAAAGAGGCCTCGTAAATCTCATACTCCACGACAACAGGTTTAGACTTCTGATAGAGAAACATGAACGTTCCGATAAAAATCACCGCCAGCAGCACGAAGCACATCCATTTAAATACTTTTCCCATATTATGATTTATTAATAATTACTCATCACGCATAGCATCAACAGGCTTGATGCTCATTGCTCTCATAGCCGGAGCCAGTCCAGCCACACCGCCTAACAATGCCACCAGCAACGATGCTCCGACCGCTAATTGGAAACTAACCTGAAATGACGTCACAGTGCCAGGACCACTCACTGCTGTCTCCACGGCCTGCAGAATGAGGACTGCCAGAAGCATGCCACTCATACCCGCCATGAGCGTAAGCACGACACTTTCAAACATTATCATTACCAATATGTCGTAAGTCCTCGCTCCTATCGCCCGCCGTATTCCTATCTCCGTCGTGCGTTCCTTCACTGTCACCACCATAATGTTGCTGACGCCCACCGCTCCGGCAAAGAGAGTACCCAACCCTATCATCCACACCAGAACACTCACTCCGGAGAAAAGACTGTCAATCATATTGAATATCTCCTCCGTGTTCAGTTTGAATACAGCCTGAGTGTCATTAGGGCTGATGAAATGCGCGCGCTTCAGGACAATCTCAGCCTTGCGCTGCACTTCCGACATCTTAGTATTTCCACGTGCGGTCAGACAAAGGACATCCACATCTCCACCCCTGTTGTACAAGATCCGGGTCGTCGTATACGGCAGATAAACGGTCTTCGTGGCATTGCCACCTATACTGATGCCATTGGCACTCTTGCCGCTTACCCCGACAATGCGGTAATTAACGCTATCAACATCTATGAACTTTCCACAAGGGTCAGCCTCATCAGGAAACAGTTCCTCAACAATGCGACTACCGACAACACACACCTTACGATTCTGCTCGATGTCGATGATGTTCAGCTCTCTGCCATTCGTGATCTTCGGGTCATCCACCTTCATATAATCCTCAAATATCCCGACGATCGTGACGTCACAACTGCGGTTATTACATTTCGCAGTCTTTCCCCAACAATATATGTTTGGCGTAACAATCTCCAGTTCGGGGACACTGGCGCGCAGTCTGTCCACATCGTCCATGGTGATACTCCAGTTCCTGTCCTTACTGAATCCATTGTAAGGCTCCGACGTGGTGCCTGCGAACAGGAATCCGGAGTTCGTGGCGAAACCGGCAAGCTCACTCACGAGCATTCTCTCAAGTCCCTTGCCGCCTCCCATAAGAAGTACGAGCATGAACACGCCCCAGAATATGCCGAAGGCTGTAAGCAAGGTACGCGATTTGTTTCTGTACAGAGAGTCATATATCTCTTCCCACAGATCAAGATCAAAAAAATTCAACATAGTAGTCTATATTACGCTCTCAAGGCATCAACAGGTTTTATTCCCACTGATTTTCTGGCAGGAAAGAATCCGGCCAAGGCACCCGCAATGATGATAATAACAGTAGCTGTCACACATGTGGACAAGTCCACAGTAGGATTGACGAAATATTTTGTGGACGCGAATCCCATATCCATTGTCCTGTTGCCATACACCACATCCATCCACTCACAGAACACGATTCCAAAGAACATTCCGAGGTAGCCAAAGAATGCTGTGACGACTACACTCTCAAGCATTACCATTCTTATAATACTCCAAGGTCTCGCTCCAATCGCTCGACGTATGCCAAACTCACGTGTTCTCTCCTTCACAGATATCAGCATGATATTACTCACGCCTAACACACCACTTATCATAGTCAGCAAACCAAGGATCCAAAAGGACGTGTTAAGTATTCCCGTCACCTTCTTCATCTTCATATTGTCCTGTGCCTGATTCCATATCCACAAGGCATTCACATCATCAGGGCTAAACGAGTGAATCTTACTGCTGGCTCTGACATAGTCGACAATGAAGGAGTCCATCTCCTCCTCGGACTTCATGTCACGCAGACGCATTGTGATTTGGTCGACAAACTTTCCTTTGTCATATATCGTGCTGACAGTGGAATAAGGTGCGTACATCTCAGAGTCTCTGTACCTGCTATCAGCCTTATACACGCCAATGACCCTGTAGCTGAATCCGCCGGCATTGATTACTTGTCCAACCGGCATTATCGACTTACCGAACAAAGTCTCCACAGTCTTCTCGTCTATCACCACCACCTTTCTGCTCTGGCTCACATCCACGTTATTAATGAAACGTCCCTTAATCATCCTCACCGCCTGAGCCTTCGAGTACTGCGGATATACACCTTTTATAGAAGAGTCACAATACTTGCCTCTGAAGGACACTTTAGCGCCGTCACGTCTGACCACAGGCAAGACATCATTGATGATATGACTGAAATTTCGCCGTGTCATATTCACATCACGCTCATCCAGTCTTATATATCTTCCATCCTTTATTCCCTCGAAAGGTATCGTCGTTTGTCCTCCATAAATGTTTACCGCATCATAAGGAAGATTGCCCAAGTTGTACTCGAAAGAATGGATAAGACCGTTAGACGCTCCCTGTAACACGATGACGAGAAACAAGCCACTCGAGACGGCGAAGCCTGTGGCCAACGAGCGCATCTTATTACGCATCAGTGATTTATAAACCTCCAGAAAAGTATCAAGCATCAACATATCGATTTACTTTGTCTTACCGTGTTCCTGATATTCCGTCTTGTCACTAACCACCTGGCCGTCAATGATATTTATGATGCGGTCGGCTCTTCTTGCCACGTCCAGCTCGTGAGTGACGACGATGATTGTCATTCCGTTTCTGTGGAGTTCTTGCAAGAGGTCGAGAACCTCGATTGTAGTCTTGCTGTCGAGCGCACCCGTCGGCTCATCAGCAAGTATAATCTTAGGCTTAGTGATCAACGCCCTTGCAATAGCCACCCTCTGCTTCTGTCCTCCTGACAACTCATTAGGATAATGGTCGGCCCACTCTCTCAGTCCCACCATGTCCAGATATTCCAATGCCATTGCGTTGCGTTTACTTCTGCCGACGCCCTGGTAGAACAACGGCAGCGCCACATTCTCCATCGCATTCTTGTAGGAGATGAGGTTAAACGACTGGAAGATGAATCCGATCATCCTGTTGCGATAGTCCGCCGCCTTCGTCTCACTGAGGTTACGTATAAGAGTATCAGCCAAGACATACTCACCCTCATCGTAATTATCCAGTATGCCGAGTATATTTAACAAGGTGGACTTTCCCGAGCCAGACGCTCCCATGATTGCGACATACTCACCCTCACGGATTTCCAAGTCTATACCTTTAAGCACATGTAAAGGCGTGCCGTTGTCATAGGTCTTGTGTATATTTCTTAAATGTATCATATAATCATTGCGAATCACGCTGATATGAATAAGTTATTTTTTCTCATTTACAAACTCGAGCAGAAAGGTTGTCGGCCATCCATTAGTACCAGGCGGCAACAATGTGATGGAGCCGCCAGACAGAAGCATAATCTGTCTGCATAATGACAGTCCTATGCCCGACCCGTTATTCTTTGTGGTGAAGAAAGGAACGAAGATATCAGACGCCACGTCCTCAGGTATCATGGCTCCATTATTTGATATTGATATCCTCATCGCCGTCCCCACATACTGATATGCGAATATCTGAATAAGTTTTTCTCTTCGCTTAGCCACGGGATGATCGGATATCCTCGAGAAACTCTCGACAGCGTTCTTGACAATATTTATGACAACCTGACGTATGAGGTTCCTGTCCGCGTATATCATCTCGTTGTCACAGTCAAATTTAGTGTATAGAACCACATCGTCCGGCACCAGCCCCAGCTCCTGCACGTCCATCAACATGTCACGTATGGAGAAGTAGTCGGGGTGGGGCTTCTGGAGTGCAGTGAATTTCCTGTATCCGTCGACAAAATCGAGTAAACCCGCCGAAGTGTCATGTATAGCCTTTATACCTTTATATATATCCGACTCTCTCACATCCTTCCTCTGCATGAACGTGCTGCTGAGCGCCGTTATGGGCGTTATTGAATTCATAATCTCATGAGTCAGGATGCGTGTCAGTTTTTCCCAGGAACGCACCTCCATATTCTGTCTCTCTACCGAGATACGTTCCATCATCTCATTGATAGCAGAAATCAGGACTGCGTTTGCTCCGCTATAATCTCTTGTCGAGAGTCTGAAGCTATAGTCATGGTTGTCCAATGCCTCTTTGAGAGATTCACACATCTTTCTCACCTTTCTGACTCTTCTCCAACTGAGGAACAAGAATAAGACGAGGACGGACACACACGCCAAAACCACATATATATTCATTTACTCTTGGATTTGATTTTATTGTAAAGGGTTTGTCTCGTAATGCCAAGGATGCCGGACGCCATGCTCAGGTTACCTTTGCATTTCTCAAGGGTCATTTGAATATGCTCGTTCTCCACCTCATCCAATGTTCTCATCTGCTTTCTCGACTGTTCCATCACATTCTTCAGCTTAGCTCTCAGGTCATCATTATCCCACGGCTTAGTCACAAAGTCTGACGCTCCGTTCTTGAGTCCCTTGACGGCCGTGTCAATATCGCCATAGGCAGTGAATAAGACCACAGGCACATTCTTACGTTTTTTCTTGATCTGCTCGAGCCAGAAGAATCCCTCAGCCCCGTTATTAACTCCGAGATGGAAGTTCATATCAAGCAGCACCACGTCAACGCTCTCCTCATCCAGCACTTTCATCGCCGACTCCGGAGACTGCTTGGTGATAATTCTTTCAAAGTCCTCCTCCAAGACGTACTCCAACGTGGTTAATATATCTTTTCTGTCATCTATAACTAAAATTGTTCCCATGTCAAAACCATTTCCAAGTGTTTCACATGACGAAGATAACAAGAAAAGAAAAGTCTTTAAATACCATATTTTACTTTTTTACAAGTCTTACGTCCATTATCTGTTTTTTTGTAATTATTTTTGACACTTCCTTCCACTCAATCAACCCAAACATCAACGTCTGAAGATTATTTCACATCTTGACATCTCTTTTTCTTACGAAAAGTCTTTAACTTCGCGACAAAATAGAAACAGATGATTGACTCAAGTATATTACAAGGTAAGAAAGCCGCTTATTTCACACTCGGCTGCAAGTTGAACTTCGCCGAGACTTCGAGCGTGGCAAAAGAGCTTGCTCGATACGGAGTTACCAAAGCAGAGAAGGACGAACCGGCCGACATCTGCATTGTCAACACATGCTCCGTGACTGAGGTGGCCGACCATAAATGCCGACAAGCCATCAACAGACTGGCGAGACAGAATCCCGGAGCGTTCGTGGTCGTGACAGGATGCTACGCACAGCTTAAACCACAAGAAATCATTAAGTCCACAGCTGGCGACTTAGTGGTGGGAGCGGAGGAGAAAGCTGCGATAGTGCAGCACATAATGGAGGGAATGACAAACAAGGACAGGAACGAGGAAGGACTGAGTAATAACACACTCCACTCCAGCGTCAAAGATATAAAGACTTTCGCACCGTCATGTTCGAGAGGAGACAGAACGAGGTATTTCCTTAAGGTACAAGATGGATGTAACTACTACTGCACATACTGCACCATACCTATAGCTAGAGGACTGTCACGCAACGGAAGCATCAGCTCCCTGGTCAAGCAAGCTGAGCAGGTGGCGGCGGAAGGCGGAAAAGAAATTGTCATCACGGGAGTCAACATAGGCGACTTCGGACGTACAACAGGTGAGTCGTTCTTCGACTTAGTAAAAGCTCTCGATCAGGTAGAGGGAATAGAGCGTTACAGAATCTCAAGCATCGAGCCCAACCTACTCACAGACGAGATAATAGAATACTGTGCCACATCCAAAAGATTCATGCCACATTTTCATATTCCCCTCCAGTCCGGTTCCGACAGCGTACTGAGACTCATGCGCAGGAAATATGACACCCAACTGTTTCGTCATAAGATAGAGCTGATAAAAAGGTTGATACCTCACTGTTTCATCGGTGTCGACGTCATTGTCGGCACACGAGGCGAAACACCTGAATACTTTGAGGAGACTTTCCGATTCATCGAGTCTCTCGACATAACACAGCTACACGTGTTCTCCTACTCCGAACGTCCTAACACCAAAGCTCTCGAGATACCATATGTGGTGTCACAGCAGGACAAACACGAGCGTAGCCAGAGGCTTCTCGCTCTCTCCGAGAAAAAGCTACACGACTTCTATGCGTCACAGATCGGCACTGAGCGAAAAGTGCTTTTTGAGCACGCCTCCGGCAAGAAGCTCATGCACGGATTCACAGACAACTACGTGAAGGTGGAGATACAGAACACACCTGAGCTTGACAATAAGATAATAACCGTCACATTGGACGGATTCAACAAAAACAACGACGCTCTATGTGTAAGACAGCAATAGTAATACTCAACTGGAACGGGGCAGACATTATGCGTAAGTATCTGCCTTCTGTCATATCAAACAGCTACGGTGATGTCATAGTGGCGGACAATGCCTCAACCGACGACTCCGTGCAGATGTTACAGAAGGAGTTCCCCGACGTGCGCGTCATTCACATGAGCGAGAATTACGGGTTTGCGGAGGGCTACAACCGGTCACTCGGTCAACTCAGCGAGTTCGACTACTATATACTGCTCAACTCGGACGTGCGACTGACACAAAAACACTGGGATAAGATTCTCACCGACTACATGGACGAGCATCCTGAGTGTGCGGCGTGCCAACCGAAGTTACTCGACCTTAAGATTCTTGAGAGACAAGAGTCACATCACGAACCACAACACGATGCGTTTGAATACGCCGGAGCGTGCGGGGGATTCCTTGACCAGTACGGTTATCCCTTCTGCCGCGGAAGGATTTTCGGCAGTGTTGAGAACGACAAGGGACAGTACGATGACGTGACAAATATCCTATGGGCCACAGGAGCCGCACTCTGCGTGAGAGCCTCAGACTGGCGCATGAGTGGTGGTCTGGACCCGCGCTTCTTCGCACACATGGAAGAGATTGACTTATGCTGGAGACTTCGCACTATGGGAAGGAACATAGTGTGCATACCTCAAAGCACAGCTTTCCATCTTGGAGGCGCCACGCTCAGCCACTCCAATCCAAGGAAGACATTCCTGAATTTCAGGAATAATCTTCTGATGCTCTATAAGAACCTGCCTCAGGACGAGCTGCATAAAGTTATGAGGACACGTATGCTTCTCGACTTCGTGGCAGCTGCACAATTCCTACTGAAAGGCGAGCCGAGAAACACTAAGGCCGTTGTCTCCGCTTATCGTTCTTTCCGTAAGATGAAGAAGACCTACCGTCCTATTCGCAAGGACCTTCTCACAAGAAGAAAGACAGGACATGTGAATGAGCGCTACAACATCTCCATCGTGTGGCAGTATTATGTCAAAGGTAAGACACAGTTCTCTGAACTGAACTTAAGATGACAGATGGCTTACCGCAAAAAACAGAACCTTATATTGCATTCCACAGACAATTTTTTCATGGCAAAGAGAATATATTAAAAAATAAAAACGTACATTTGCAGTATAAAAGGCGGTAGTGGCTCAGTTGGTAGAGCATTGGCTTCCCAAGCCGAGGGTCGCGGGTTCGAGTCCCGTCTACCGCTCAAAAAATCTCACGGCACATTTGCCGTGAGATTTTTTGCGTTCAAAAGTTTGTCACATGACCGACACATCAAGAACAGGTTAGACGGATATAAAACAATAAAATAAGTGTCCAAGAACCTGCTTGTGTTTTCGAGTATTTCCTTCTATTCACTAGCCTATCCCTTACCATCCAGATAATACATTCATACTGGACATCCTCAGAAAAAGATGTCTAACAGATGATGATGAGTATGCTGTTCTGTTGAGGTTTAGCAATAATGAGAGTATGCCGCAATATGTGGAATAATGGACAATCCGGCTCATTACGAAATTTCCAATGCCTATTTTTTGCCATTTTCAGGTTAACCTGCTGATAATCTTAACACAAAGCATTTTAAAATCTTAGGTGTCTTTTTTGAAATTCTTAGGTTAGGTTGTAGCCTATATACAGGTCTGAGAATTTTAAATTCCTAACCTGAACTTTTCAACGTCCTAACCTAAGATTTTCATCCGGAGAATAAGACACGGGAAAATTTCAGAAGTCATTTTTTCATTGTCACGTGTCAACGAAAAAAGTGGAATATCGGACAATGAAAAATGTGCGAAATGGTAAGGAAATTCTGAGCGTCCGTCATCATCCATAATGTCCCATTTCGCAGCGACGCTTCGGATACTGACGAGAACGATTCCGTATGCGTGTATACACAAAAAAATCCCAACTCTTTATTTGCTTAGAGCCGGGATAACTGATATTATGTTTAGCGGATGGTCACTATAAGCATTTACACACGAGCAATCTCCTTCACCGTCGGTATCTTCTTCAGGGAGTTCATCACCTCCTTCAGTTCATCTGTGTCATGGACAAGCAACCTGATGGTACTCTCGAATATGCCGTCTGAGCAGCTGATCTCCAGTTTACTTATGTTAATATTCAAGGAGCTTGAGATGACTTCAGTGATCTGGTTAAGAGTACCCGGCTTGTCAATGCCTCGCAAGGCGATGGTGGCCTCGAACTGCATAGAGTTGCCGATGTCCCACTTCGCAGCTATGATGTGATTACCTCTGTTAGCCTTAATACGCTGCGCCGTCTTACACTGGAACTTATGGATGTACACATGATTCTTATCACCGACATAACCCATGACGGAGTCGCCAGGTATCGGTTTACAGCAATCACACAAGGTGTATTTTGAGCGGTTGGTGTCAGACAACTGAAGAATCTTGGTCTTGTCAATAGCCGGCACCTCCTCATCAGGCGTGTCGTCAATCTTTCTCACCGGCTTCTTCTTACCAAAGGCGAACAGTCGCATCCAGCTTGCGGCCGACGCGCTGTTCTTGTTCTGTATCTTATTGACATCCTCCTGACCAAGCACAATCTGCCCCTGTGCTATCGCAGCAAACAGAGCCTCCGGCTTCTGTACCTCATGCAGCTCACACAACAGGTCGACAGTGGCTGAGTCATTGGTGAGTCCCTTTGCACGCAGGAACTCGTCAAGCATCGACTCGCCCTTACGTCTCGCCTCCCTCTCGTCCTTTCGTAATGTGGCAAGTATCTTTGTGGCCGCCTTACCCGTCGTGACAATGTCTAGCCACTCACGAGTGACATGTTGAGTCTTTGACGTGAGCACCTCAATTTGATCTCCGCTCTGCAACTTATATGTTATAGGCTCGAGTTTATGATTGACCTTAGCGCCGATACAGTGGCTTCCGACGAAAGTGTGGATAGAGAATGCGAAGTCCAGCACTGTGGCACCTGCCGGCATAGTACGTAAATCGCCCTTAGGGGTGAAGACAAAAATCTCGGAAGCGTAAAGGTTCAGTTTGATTGTGTCAAGGAAGTCCATGGCGTCTGGCTGAGGATCATCAAGGATTTCCTTAATGGTGGTCAGCCACTTCTCAAGCTCATTCTCCGCATCATCCTCATTTTGCTCACCCTCCTTGTATTTCCAGTGAGCGGCAAATCCCTTCTCGGCAATCTCATCCATGCGCGTTGAGCGTATCTGCACCTCAATCCACTCGCCTTTGTTCGACATCAACGTGACGTGCAGAGCCTGATATCCGTTGGCTTTAGGGTGTGAAACCCAATCTCTCAGTCTGTCAGGATGTGACTTATATATCTTGGAAATGCCCACATAAATATTGAAGCACTCGTTCAACTCTCGTGACATGTCGGTCGGTTCGAAGATTATTCGCACCGCAAGGATATCATATATCTCCTCGAACGTGACATGCTTGTTCTGCATCTTGTTCCATATTGAATATGGAGACTTTATTCGCTGCTTTATGACATACTTCACACCAAGCGAGTCGAGAGTCTGACGTATTGGAGCGATGAACTCATCAAACACGGTATCACGCTCAGCCTTAGTAGCAGCCAGCTTATACTCAATCTGTGCGTACTCCTCAGGGTGCTCATAGCGGAAACTGAGGTCCTCAAGCTCCGTCTTAATGCTGTTCAGTCCAAGTCGATGCGCCAGAGGGGCATAGATATATAATGTCTCGCCAGCAATCTTATACTGTTTGTTGTACGGCTGCGAGCCCAGCGTTCTCATGTTATGGAGACGGTCGGCGATCTTGATAAGTATGACACGTATATCCTCACTCATCGTAAGCAGAAGCTTCTTGAAGTTCTCCGCTTGCGCAGAAGCGTGGTCACCAAAGATACCACCGGAAATTTTTGTCAGTCCGTCGACAATCTGAGCGATCTTATCGCCGAACATATTTTTTATATCCTCCACCGTATAGTCTGTGTCCTCCACCACATCGTGCAGCAAAGCCGCGCATATAGATGTAGAGCCAAGTCCTATCTCAGTGCATACAATTTGAGCCACAGACAAAGGATGCATTATGTAAGGCTCACCCGACAGACGTCGTACTCCCTGATGAGCATGTCTGGCGAAATTGAACGCCTTGGTAATCTTCTCGACCTTTTTCCGATGTTTAGTCGCAAGGTAACTTTCAACAAGAGTGTTGAAAGCCTCTTCTATCATTTTCTCTTCATCCATAGAAACTCATCTTTTAACATTACACATCCCTTTTCCCTCGTCACTTCACACGTAACTTCTTACCTGCTCGGATATTATTATTAGACATGCCGTTAAGAGTTTTCAACTTAGATACCGTAGTGCCGTATCGCTTTGCTATATCCGACAACGTGTCACCTTTCTTAATGGTGATCTGTGTGCCTCCTTGGGCGGACGACGTACTTCTCGAGCGTTTGCTGCTACGGCTTCTGTTTTTCGACTTATTTGTCTCAGCCACGTCTTGTGTCACCGTGCGTCTGATGGTGCCGTCACTTGGTGTGACACTTGCAATGGCAATCTCATTATTGATATACGACTCAATGGCGGACGACGGAAGTCTGAGAGCATATCCGACAGGAACGATGTCACGTCTGTACTGAGGATTGATAGCCCTGAGCTCGTCAATGGTTACATTACATACTGAAGCAATCTGGGAGAAACGCACCTCGTTATTGACCACTACAGTGTCAGACTCCTGCGGCAGCGAAGTCTCATACGGAGCAATACCATGCTCGCAGTAATAGTTCATGATGTAATTTGCGGCGATGAATGCCGGCACGTATCCTCTTGTCTCCTTTGGCAACATGCCGTATATGCTCCAGTAATCCGCATTATCCGTCTTTCCGGATCTGAGAATAGCTCTCTGTACGTTACCCTCTCCACAATTATACGCGGCGATGGCAAGTCCCCAGTCGTTGAACATGGCATAGAGGTCACTCAGATAATGAGCGGCGGCATACGATGCCTTGACCGGATCACGTCTCTCATCCACCAGCGTGTTCACCTCCAGCCCATATTTTTTACCCGTGTTGATCATGAATTGCCACAGACCTGCGGCTCCCACACGTGACGTGGCAGCCGGACGTAACGCAGACTCGATGACAGGCAGGTATTTCAGTTCCAAAGGAAGACCATAATGCTCCAACGCCTCCTCGAAAATTGGCATATAGAAATTTGAGCTTCCCAACATGACAGCGACGGAACGTTTCATCTTTCCCGAATAAGTATCGATGAACTTACGCGTCACATTATTTAATGGCATCTCTATCGTTGTCGGTATTCTTGACAGACGGCTGACAATCACAGAGTCATCATACGACAAGTCTCTGATGTTGACAGACGTACCAGGTTTCAGATTCTCTTTATTGACATAATCATCCATGAGCTCCTCCTCAGAAACAACCATTCCCTCCGGCAAAGCAATATCCTCAGTCTTTCCGTCACCCTCATCCACAGTAACGAGGTTCTGAGCGAAGAAAGCGTCAGACACAAACACAAAACAAGCTAACACAAAGAATCTTTTCATATATATCATTTAACCTAAAAATTCAAACTGCAGTTTAACCCGTACGAGGCACCAGCGTTGGCACCGCCGCACATTGTCTTATATTGATTATTAATTATGGCAGGTGAGACCTTGATGGAAAGGTCACGGCTTATGTCAAAGCTCGACATCTCCGCATCGACATAAGCGTCGATGATTGACAGAAGGTAAACGCCAATCATACAAAACAGACTCATATCCCTATATCGACGGTAAAAGTTTTTCTTTCTCTTGAAGAGGTCCTGAAGACGAGTCATGTTCGCCTCAACATTATAGGTTGGCGGAATAAAATTCATGTAGCTCTTCGTGTTGTCATCACTGTCCATGATATCGATATACGCCTGCGAGTAATCACGATACATGGTGTTATTCCAACTCAACGCATAGAAACATCCAAGGAAGCCCCCATAGAATATCGGCAGCTTCCAGTACTTCCTATTGTATATCTGTCCACCTCCAGGAATGGCAATGGCCAGCCACATTGCCTTCTTAGGGTCAGGCAACCAACGATCCTTAGTGTTCAACTCCTCAGCAACAGTATATCTCGCCACCATGCTATCACCCACAGCCAAACTCTCCCGCACCAAAGATTCGATGAGCGCAGTGTCCATTGACTCCACGACGCTGGTGACCGACTCACTCACGATGCTCACAGAATCGTTCACTGAGCCACTCACAGAGTCATCCAAGGAGCTCAACGCCGTGCCGGTCGTATCACTAACAGAATCCACGGGCAACTGCTGAGCATTCAGCAACTGCCAGTGAACACACATCACAAAAAATACTATTGCTACTCTCACAATCTTATGTGACACCTTTTTATTCACGAATACACACAAACAAGTCAACACCAACGTCAATCATTCATGCTTTCCGAAAAGAGACACAATCTGACGAAGCTCCATGGCATCCTTGAATGAGAAGGTCACCTTGCCTCCACCACCCTTAGAGCATGTCAATGTCACGTCCTTACCCATCTTGTCACTCATCTCCTTACGTATCTCATCGTATTCCTGAGTCAAGACAGTCTTTTTCTTATCTTTCTTCTTATCGCCTTCAGCTCCACCGTCAAGCATGCCCTTGATGATTTCCTCCACCTTACGCACGGAGTAATGTTTCTGAAGAATCTCCTTAAACAACTTAACCTGAGCCTTCGGGTCGTTCAGGGCAAGCAACGCCCTGGCATGACCGGTGTCTATCTCATGGTTCTGCAGAGCGACCTGCACGGGAGCCGGCAATTTCAAGAGACGGAGGAAATTGGCTATCGTGGCTCTATTCTTTCCCACTCTCTCAGACAACCTCTCCTGCGTCAGCTCGTACTGGTCTATCAAATGCTGATACGCCAACGCAATCTCTATAGAGTTCAAATCCTGACGCTGGATATTCTCGATGAGCGCCATCTCCATGACATTCTCGTCAGATGCCGTGCGTATATACGCAGGTATGCTTTTCAAGCCAGCCAACTGCGAGGCGCGCCAACGACGCTCACCAGCGATAATCTGATATTGTCCGTCTTCCAACTCACGTAACGTGATGGGCTGGATGATACCGATCTCTGATATTGAGTCAGCCAACTCCTTAAGAGCCTCCTCATCAAAATCATGACGAGGCTGATTGGGATTAGCGTGTATCAAGCTAATCTCCACCTCATTTATCTTTGAAGAACCCTCCGTGTGTACATCCTCCGTTGAAATAAGAGCATCCAAGCCACGACCGAGAGCAAACTTTTTACGTACTGCCATATCTTTTTATTTTATCCCCTAGCCATTATCTCACGAGCCAATGAAGTGTAATTCTTCGTACCTGCTGACGTCGCATCATACAAGATACAAGGCACTCCGTGAGACGGTGCCTCACTCAACTTCACGTTACGCTGAATGACAGTTTTGAAAACCAACTCCTGGAAATGTCTCTTCACTTCCTCATATATCTGATTAGCAAGTCTCAGACGAGAGTCATACATGGTAAGCAGGAAGCCCTCAATCTCAAGACTCGGATTCAGCTTCGACTTTATAATCTTAACAGTATTCAGCAACTTACTGATTCCCTCAAGGGCAAAATACTCACACTGAACAGGAATGACGACTGAGTCTGCCGCAGTCAGCGAGTTGACGGTAATAAGTCCCAACGACGGTGAACAGTCAATCAAGATGTAATCGTACTCCGCACGCATTGGGTCAAGGATACGCTTGAGGACAGTCTCACGCTTGTCAACATTAAGCATCTCAATCTCCGCACCAACCAAGTCGATGTGACTCGGTATGATATCAAGCCCGTCAATATCCGTAGTATAAATAGCCTCGTGAGGCTCCGTGTTATTTATGATACAATCATATATAGATGTGTCCACCTGCTGTATATCAACTCCGAGACCAGAAGATGCATTAGCCTGTGGATCAGCATCAACAACCAGTACTTTTTTCTCAAGCGTAGCAAGAGACGCAGCCAAATTTATAGCGGTAGTGGTTTTCCCCACACCACCTTTCTGATTAGCCAAAGCAATGATTTTTCCCATACTTAATTTCTTTTCATATCAATGTGAATGTAGAATTATACCCTGACAGCGCACAATCCTTTTATTTTTTATTTATTGGCAAAGGTAACAATTTTCCGTGGAACATAATAAAATTCGTGAAACAATTTATCAACACCAGACGTTCAAACATTTCAACGACTGCGGACAAGTGTGTTAACAAGATGACTCGGGCACGCAGCCCGCCAATCCCAATCTTCTGTTCATTAAGCACATATGTTTTAGAAATCACTTCAGCGCACGACAATCACGCATACGAGCAAGTATTCAATCGAGGAAGTAATATGTACTTAATTAAAATTAGAAACTATTCTTGCATTACTGTTCACATTATTCTCAGCACACCTGGACAACAATATGAAAAGGCGAACTCCGGAAGTGAGGACAGACTGTCACAACGAGCATAGACAAGAGTCTCATTCCAGTGTTCATACGCGAGTCGCACAGAAAGCACTACAACAAGTATTTGTCAGGCTGCCGGACAGAAAATCGCTTAAGAGCAAACATAATTGACTATGCGGAAGAAACGTACAAAACCTGGCAATAATGATTGTCAACTAAGATAAGAAATGCTTACTGACGAGATGAACCGAGGCGAGTACAGGTAAGCAGACAAAAATTACAGCATAAAAAGCCGATGGTCACAACATCCACAAGATGTTGTGACCATCGGTCGTAGACACCATTACAAGACCATCGCATGAGATGGCCACAAGGTTTATAAATAAACATCAATAAAATATCTCGCTAATCGTGATTTCTCGGCAACATCCGCTAAGGTATGATAAGAACACATCCTCACCACCCTCATAACTCGTCTCTACATCCTCAAATGTCTTGTTTAAGATATCCGCCTGCTTAGTTATACTTGCCCATGTACTAACTGAAGGATAGTTCTCAATAGTTCCTCCCTTCACGTAGTATGTGAAGTTTTTAACAGACTTCACCACCTCACTACTGATTCCCGCCTTAGGAGTAGCCTCGACACAGACCTCGACAGGTCGTGAGCTAGTATACGCAAAGGAGCGGAAAGCATACATATGAATAGAGTCCTCATAGACATAAGACTGATAGCTGCTGTCCGCCACACAGTTCAACTTCACCAAGGTGTCATTGTCCGCCACAATGCTCTGAGTAATATTAAGGAGACTCAGGATATCATCAGAGAACGCTGTGCCGAGAACGACATAATTACCTTCTTGAGACAAATCATCGTCGGTAGCTACAGTATCATCATCACAAGACGTCACAAATAACGTCAGGAAAAAAGCCACGAAGGAAAATGATAATATTCTAAATAGTTTCATAAGTCATCATTTATTCATTGAACGTAAAAACTGCTCAGCTCTCATGAGGTCGTCCGGTGTGTCTATTCCGATTGTCTCGATGTCACTCACCCCGACCTTAATCTTGAATCCGTTCTCGAGCCACCTCAACTGTTCCAGACTCTCAACAACCTCCAACTTGCCGGGTTGAAGTGACGTGATACGCCTCAAAACATCAGAACGATAGGCATACAGTCCTATATGTTTGTAGTATGTATGCCCTTTCAGCCACTCATCTTTGTCTTTACCTCTGAAATAAGGTATTATGGAACGGCTGAAATACATTGCTTCCATATTACTGTTGACCACGACCTTTGGTGAGTTTACATTCTCCAAAGCGTCATATCCGTCTGACGGAATAAAAGGCTTGACCAATGTGGCGATGTCGACAGAAGGATCGTCGAAACACTCTCTCATAGTCAACAACTGTTTTTTCTGGATGAAAGGCTCGTCCCCCTGTATATTGACGACAACATCAAAACGGTCATCACCGACTTTTGTCAAAGCCTCATAACATCTGTCCGTTCCGGACCTGTGCTCAGTGCTCGTCATTACAACCTTGCCGCCGAAGGATTTCACCTTCTCCTCAATACGCTCATCGTCAGTAGCCACCACTACATCATCGAACACGCCATCGACTTGACGATACACACGCTCAATCACAGTCATACCGCCTAACATTGCTAATGGCTTGGCAGGAAAGCGTGTTGACGCATATCTCGCTGGAATAATACCAATAAACCTCATAACTATTATTTATCTAAAACTTGAGTCTATACCGTCCTCAGCCTCGAAGTCATCGTTCAGAGGCGCAGACACCAATCCCTCCAGTTCATCACCACAGAACTGGAAGTCAGAAGGGATGTCAAAGGTCTGATCCTGAGAGATACCCAGAGACTTGTCCTCAAACACTTTCTTCATGAATAATCCATATATTGGAAGCGCCGCCGAAGCTCCCTGTCCGTAGGTCATACTGCCAAAGTGTATGTCACGGTCGTCCCCTCCGACCCAGCAACCCACGACGAGCTTAGGAACAACACCCATGAACCATGCGTCAGCGTTGGAGTTTGTAGTACCTGTCTTGCCACAGATGTCAGCGGTGAACTTATAAGGATAAGACTGGTAACGAAGACGTCCTCCCGTACCACCGTCAATTACCTTACGTAACATATATATCATCTTATAACATGACTCAGCGCTTATCGCAGACTTAACACGAGGATTGAAAGTCGCCAGGATATTACCGTCAGAGTCTTCTATCCTCGTGACGAGCAGAGGGAGATAGCGTGAGCCCTTGTTAGCGAACATAGTATATGCGCTGACCATCTCGCCGACGCTGATGTCACAAGGTCCGAGACATATACTCTCAGCCGGGTAGATATCCTGGTTCTCAAGACCCAGCTGTTCATGTAGGAATCGCACAAAAGCATTCGGGTTGCCAAGCTCATGCATAAGACGAGCGGCAATCCAGTTGTTCGACTGTGAGAGCCCCCACGCCAAGGTGACCATCTCACCGTAACGGCTCTTACTGTCATTACGTGGTGTCCACATATTAGTGCTATCATTACCAATAGGATAAGACGGCTGAGTATTCAGCAACTCATCACAAGGACTCCATCCGTTCTCCACTGCGAAAGAATACAGGAACGGCTTCATTGTGGAGCCGACCTGACGTCGTCCGCCACCCAGCACATTATCATACTGAAAATACTTATAGTTCAAACCACCCACATACGCCTTCACAGCACCGGTATGCGCATCCATTGCCATCATCGCAGTGCGAAGGAAAGACTTATAATAGCGTATGGAATCAAGCGGAGACATCTCCACTTCCTTTTCACCGTCGTACGTGAACACCGTCATAGGTATCTTGATATTGAAAGCCTCTTCAATATCGTCGTCGGAGCAACCTGACTCTTTCATCACTCTGTAGCGCTCGGACTGTCTCATTGCGCGACGGAGGATCTTGTCGACCTGTGCTTTGGTGAGACCGGAATAAGGAGCTATGGAGCTACCTTTCTTCTCCTTGTCGAATGCAGGCTGGAGATATCTTGCCACATGCTCAAACTCAGCCTGTTCAGCATAGCGTTGCATTCTGGAGTCTATCGTAGTGTAAATCTTCAGTCCGTCAGTATATATATTATACGTTGAGCCGTCTTTCTTCCTGTTCTTATTACACCATCCGTACAGAGGGTCAGTCTCCCAGGCAAGAGAGTCATCATGGAACTTCTGTCCCTGCCATGACGCATAATCGCCACGTTCTGGTTTTGAGGCCATAATGACACGTCTCAGATACTCTCTGAAATACGGAGCATAGCCATCCTTGTGATCAAGCACATGAAACTTTGTCATGTCAAGCTCCTCCATACTTGCGGAGTCGCACTGTGCCTGAGTGATATAGCCAGCCTTACACATCTGGCTCAGCACCACATTACGTCTCTCACGGCTCCGCTCGTTGAAACGTCTCGGATTGAAGTAAGACGGGTTCTTACACATTCCCACCAACGTGGCGCACTCGGTAAGAGTAAGATCTTTCTGACTCTTACCGAAATATGTCATCGCAGCGTTTTTTATACCTACCGCATTATTGAGGAAATCGAAGTAATTGAGATACATAGTCAGAATCTCCTCCTTAGTGTAGTAACGCTCTAGCTCGACAGCGATAAACCACTCAATCGGCTTTTGCATCATACGCTGCTTGGCGTCACGCGCCACGTCCGAATACAGCTGTTTAGCCAGCTGCTGAGTGATGGTCGATCCGCCACCCGCTGACTTCTTTCCCATCAGTCCTCTCTTAACCACAGCTCGCGCGAGAGCCTTCAGGTCGATACCGGAATGGTCATAGAAACGGACATCCTCGGTAGCCACAAGCGCCTTGATGAGGTTATCAGGCAATGAGTCATAAGTGACCATGACACGATTCTCTGACGCATAGCTCCATGTTCCAAGCAGGTAGCCATCATCAGAGTACACTCGTGAAGCGTATTTATTTATTGGATTCTGAAGGTCAGAAATCGGTGGCAACTCACCCAACCAACCTCGAGATATGGCGAACAAAGCACTAAAAACACCAACGATAATCAAGAGAGCCAATATCCAAAAGCCAACAATCACTTTTTTATATAAAGGCATACCACTGTTGCCACCAACACGTTCCGATATATTTTCCGTCATTTCTTCTATTTATAAATACACGTCCACTTACGACACACACCGTTCCTCCCACAAAGAAAGAACTCGCTATATGTCAGCAAAGCATTAATACAACCGCAAAATTGCTATTTTTTTGTCAATAAAAAAAACTTATTGCGAACAAGATCACCTCATAATATATTTCTTGCCGTCTTTTATGTATATACAATTCTCTTTGATATCAGACAACAGCACTCTCCTGCCATCCAAAGTATAGACATACGGAGACTCGTTCTCGTCCTCCTTAACGTCAGAAACGGCAAGAGGGTCATCAAGCGCCAACACCTGCTTGAATTCTTTCCAATACTCAGCCTGCTGATATGCCTCAATACTGTTCTCCGGCACGAACAGTGTACAATCAGAAATATAATCTCCGCTGAAAGGCTCCACGCTGAATGACAATGGCTCCTCATTAAGACAGAATATGTATTTCAGGTTGGCACACTCGGCAATGGCGAATGTATCGACACTCTGGATAGACTCAGGAATTATCAGAGTCTCCAGGTTTTGGCAGTCATAAAACGCCTTACTGCTCAGTCTCTTGACCGACGCAGGTATTTTATACCAAAGCTCCGGCATATTAGCTGGATATTGTATAAGCTCAGTCACATACTTGTTATACAACACGCCATCCAGCGACTTGTATTTCTCGTTTTCGGAGTCCACATTTATTGAACTGAGTTTTTTTGTGTTGCCGAAAGCCCTGAGACCTATTGACGTCACTCCTTTAGGGATCTCGACGGACTTCAGGGATCGGCAAGTCCAGAACGAGTTACGTCCTATCACTCGCAGCGAGTCCGGGAACTTGACGGATGACAGATTTGAGCAGTTGGAGAACGCCCACTCCTTAATCTCCGTCACTGAGTCCGGAATGACAATAGTCTTCAACGCGCGGCAACTTGAGAACGTTCTGCTCTCAATAGCCTTCAGTCTACTCGGCAGTTTGACAGAGGTGAGAGACGAGCAGCTCCAGAACACACTGTTGCCCATTGTAGTCACAGACTCAGGCAGGACGACAGACTCAAGCGACTGGCACTCATCAAAGGCGTTCGTACCGACACTCTCTAACGAGTCAGAGAAGGACACAGACAACAAGCCAGTGCAATACTCAAACGCCGCCTCACCAATGTACTTGACGGTATTCGGCATTGTGACCGACGTCAGCTTGGTACAGTATCTGAAAGCTTTTGCGCCGATTCCCGTCACCTTGTAAGTGACATTGAGACGTGTCACAGCTTTAGGAATCTCTAAATCCTCAGTGTATGTTGAATTCATTGAAGTGCTATTACCGTTGTTAGTAATCTCCACCTCATTGGTCTCACGATTAGTGATATTATAATACTTCCCGTTCACAGAGAAATCATAACTCCACAATCCGAGTGACGACAAAAAGAAAACACTTGTCAATAATAGTTTAACGTATTTCATATTCAATCCATTAAAAGATACGTCCACCACTCTTGAAATCAGCTATTCACACTTTGACCTAAGGGGTCGACATATTTTCATTGTACACATATTCTCACTAGGTTGCAAAGATAGCGTTTTTTTATTTAATGGCAACAAAAAAACGTTTTTTTAGCATTTTCAAATACTTTGACTAAACTGCCGTATATTTTGTGTCAAAATACACCACAAGTTATTGTTGATCGCCACATGATAGGCAACGACAACACGTCACCACCATTTCTCGAAATTGTCATAGTCATCCAAGTCAACACTCATGCCAATGCTTGGCACTAATAAGTTAATGTCGTATTTTATTGCATTGTTCCAAATGCTGTCGAGTGGTGCCTTCCAGCTATGATGTGCCAAAGCATATTTGGAATTATGATAGGTCATCACTCTCTCAGCACCTAACTCTTTGATTTCCTTTGGCAACTCTGACGGCAAAGAGTGTATATGCTTCCAGTTATTATCATACTGCCCATTTTCCATAACAGCCAAGTCGATGTTTTTGAATCTCTCACCGAGCCGACGGAACCTACCGTCATAACCGCCGTCACCAGACACGAAGATGCGTTTCTTCCCGTCAATAAGGAAACTTGCCCATAATGTCTTGTTGCGCGCAAGCAGACGTCCTGAGAAATGTCTGCTCGGCAGACAATGGAGTGTCAGGCCACTGTCCAACGAGACACTGTCATTCCAATTCATCTCACATATCTTCTCATTCTCATATCCCCAATACTCGAAATGCTGGCCCACACCTAACGGACAATAAACGGCACCAACCCTATCCTTGAGCTCTTTGATGGTCTCGTAGTCCAAATGATCCCAGTGGTCATGAGTTATAACCAGATAGTCGACCGCAGGAATATCATCAGGAGTGTACACGTCGGAGCCTTTGAAAGGACGCATGAACAAACTGACTGGTAAACGGTTGGTTAACACGGGGTCAAACAAAAAACGTTTTCCGTTCATCTGAATGAAAAGAGATGAATGCCCAAGCCATACAACAACGTCTTTATCTCTTTCAAGATATTTTAAAACTGTCTTATTGGTGAGCAAAAAATCTGACGGAGACAAACCTTTCTCCTTATTGAACAAAAATGCCATAAATGTCTCGAACAGATTACTGTCACCGGTCATCATACGCGTAGGTTCTTCGTTTACAAAAGAACCGTCATGCCAATGACCAGACTTCCTACATCTCTCAAGCCTAACTCCTTTCGGAGTCGCTCCTGCAGCAACCCATACTGCTCTGAACATCACAGACAGTATCACTAGTGTCACAAGACTAACAAATAGTATCACGTGTTTTTTCCTCATTTAAAAAGTGTATAGTAAACTTATAAAATTATCACATAGTATTATCGGGGAAAATTGCATATTCCGATTATTTATAACTATCTTTGTAAACAAAAAAAGATTTATGTGGTATGTTCTAAAATCCCCGACTCTCTCACTCTCTGTGAGAAATGAATTGAAAGAAGCTGGAATAAACTTTTTTCTACCGACTCACACTATTCTGAGAACTGTCAACAATCAATCAAAAAGAATTGAACGACCTATCGTTTTCAATTTTGTGTTCGTCAATTCCGATTACGAAACCGCCAGGGATTTTTGCAAGGACAGACCACTCTACCGCCTTCACGTATTATATAATCACAAGCCTTTGTCCGGAAACGCTAACGCCACACCTGTCACTATATCTGACAAACAGATGGAGATGTTTCAAAAGGCCATTAAATTCTATAACGGACAAGAGGTTCCGTTCATCAAACCTGAAGAAATCGAGTTGGAGAAGGGTGACCACGTACGCATCATCGGCGGAAAATTCAGCGGACTGGAAGGTGTTTTAATGACACAAAAGGGTAAGGAAGGCGGGCGCGTCGTCATCAGCCTCAGTAACGTATTAGCTGTCAACACTCTAGAGATTGAGCCTGAGTACCTTCAAATCCTGAAATACGGAAAGGACGGTAAACATCTATACAAACATTTAGACAGCTATATACAGAGATTAGAGAGGATTGTGGGTCTGTCAGACAAAAACCTTACTCAAAACGAAATAGCTCCGGTACTGACTTTCACAAGACGATTCTCTGAGTTGACCACAGACACAAAAAACGCGCAGGTAAAGGTGCTCGCTTTATTGAACGTAAGCTATAAGCTCTTGAAAGACAAAGACAATTACGCTAAAACAAGAAAGGAGATTGAAACTCTTCTGCCACAAATAAAGTCGCAGACTACATTGTCATTCGTGCAACGATGGACTGAAATCTGACAGGATATGACTTTAAACTATCTTTAGCTCGCCTTCACGACACAACATGATTGTCTGATATTAAAACAATTATGACTGGCGTATCCGACATTATATATCTTACGCCAAGGGAAGTGCGAATTTATAAAAGACCATCGAGTGTGAGGCCGATTGAAAACATGACTTCGCATTAAGGTGAACGAGCATATGAATCTTACCACCCATGCGTAGTATGCCAGTTGTTTTTCCGAGAATTCTAACGTGAGCCACTATGCTCTCACATCAATCTCACAATTAGGACATTAACAAGCCGCACACTTCTGATTTTATCACACTTATTGTGACCGTCCGTTTCACACACATTCCATATCATATTTACGGGAACAGACGAAGGAGATGCTCTTTCAAAGTCTCTCACTTACCATACGCTGATCAGTGGTGATTGCTGTAACATGAATGAAATTCACAAACACGTGAAACAAAAAATATAGAGAGGAAAAACGGACAATTTGGTGTATCACCAAATTTCCTATGACTGTTTTTGTCAAAAAACAGGTTAAATCATTGATAATCTTAATACAAAGATTCCAAAAACTTTAGGTCTCTTTTTTGAAATTCTCAGATTAGGATATATTCTACAAACAGGTCTGAACTCTTCAAAATCCTAACCTGAACTTTTCAACGCCCTAACCTAAGATTTTCAGAGCTCAAATAAACCACGAAAAAATACGCCAAGTCATTTTTTCGTGAACACACGTCAATGAAAAAAGAGGAATTACGGACAGTGAAAATTTGGGTTCGGATTGGAAATCTGGTAACAGACGAGTTACTCTTTTGCTGTCCGGTTTTATGTGATTAGTGATAATTGAAGGATAAAACGAAAGACTGTGCGACCAGCGCAAGCAAGTATACTTATAAACAATAGACTTGCGTGTCAGTAAAAAAATCAGACTGAAACAGATATGTTATCAGCCAGGCATAAACAACAATCTGTTATCCATAAAAGAGTCTCCAAACAGCTAACACTACTTAACGTTAGCACAATCCCATAACATGCTTCATGACATAAGATTTGAGATTGTGTGTATCATGTTCGACGTACAGACTTGAATTCTTAACGTAAGATACGTTGATATGCTTCGATGACCTGCCTTGCCTTATTGTCCCAAGATAACTCTTCCGCGCGCTTTCTACAATTTAAGGACATACGTTTAAGTTCTTCCGGATGTGTATAAAGGTACGATATCTTTTCAGCGAAGTCACACACGCTTTGTGACGGATTGGTCAACGGAATCTTAATGCCTACGGAGGAGTCGACACTGTCTCCCTGCCCACATGTGTCAAAACACAACACAGGCAGGCCATTTGATAATGCCTCCAATACAACATGAGGTGTTCCTTCCGCAACTGAAGTGAAAAACAACAAATCAGACTCACACATGGCTCTTTGCACTTTCTCATGCGAGAGTTGTCCACGCCACATTATACGTTCTGACATGTTCAGTTCTCTGACCTCTTCCTTATACTTATCCGCATTCCCACTTCCAACAATGTGTAATTCAATCTGTTTGTCGGAAAGCAACGACATACACCTGATAGCTAACTGGAGCTGTTTTCTGAAGTCAAATTTTCCAACCCATAGTAATCTAAAGGTATCACGAGATTTTTCGTCCTTTGGTGAACTATGATTAAACTCAAACGTGTCGATATTATTATGATCAAAGGAACACCCCGTTTCATTCATCATTGTGGATGTTTTATTTAAATACTTTCTGAATGATAACGCGGAATTTGATGTCGCACTAAAAATAATACTTGCCCGATTGGCAGCACAACGTACCCTTTTATCGAACAGCAGCTGAATTTTTGTTATAATATTCTTTACATGTAAGAAAAGAATATTCTTTACCGGAGCCCCTTCCACATACGACATCGGGAAACCTTCTTTTGCATCCACCGGTCCCCACACAAAAGGGACACCCGTCTCCCTACTCACTTCCCAAAGATATCCGGGCTCTCGAAATCCGATCATGTTTAACTGATGAAGGATATCGATTTTCACATGTGACGACGGCTTGTTATAAGAGTCATCAGGATAGACACCTCTTATAATATCTCTGGCAATAGCAGCGGTGTCCTTTTGCCATTTCTTGTAATAACGGTAAAAACGCCAATCACCCTGATTCCAACACATCTTTCTGATTTTATCACAAAGAGCATTGTCATCTCCACCTATGGTATTCCAGAAGAAATGCAGATTGGCTGACTGTTCGGGATTGGACCCACACCATTCCTCAATCTGACGACGATACTCGCTTTCTGTTATTACATAAACATCACAATATTTGGACAAACTTATAATCCAGTTCCATCCCATACCAGGCTCACTTCCCATATTGGGACAACAAGTATAGGAATTAACTAATAACCGAAGCATGAGTAATCAATTAACAAGGGGAAAAGACTAACAGCCACATCGACATGTCATTGCCTCGTAGTCAACAAGACAATAACATGATACGGTTCCGTGTGCTATACATCACTTAATATTATATCGTAATCCGAGCTGAAGACTGAAATTTGTTGGTTTCTCTTTGAAATAATTATCCACAGCACTCTTATTGTCAAAGTAATACCTCACTCCAGGTTCAATGTAGAATCCAAGATTCTTCAATATGTTATATTGTAATCCCACATTCAATTTTGCAGAGAACTGTGCGTTGTCCTTATCAACATCTTGTGTCGTTCCGTTAGATTCTAATTCAGCACTGACATTAAAGTCCACTTGTCCACCAACTGATGCGTATGCACTAAAGTTATTACTTCTCCAGAATGTATAATTAACAGACAAAGGAACACCAAGATATATGAGACGTTGCTCGGAACTGAAGTTCTCACTGAATATAACTTTCTTATAGTCAGACTTCAGTTTAGAGTATACCAATCCTGTAGACAAGGACAATTTATCTGTCAAAGACATTGCGACAGACAAACCATAAGATATAGGAGCACTATGATGAGTAGCCTCATCAAAATCCAGCATCTTAGTGCCAGTAGCTGTCACACGTGTATTCGCCATATGACCCTGATACCATTTCTGCATGTCCGAGGTCATATATATTCCATTGCCCACATTCTCTCCGGAAGAACCGTTCATCGCATACAAGCCGACATTCACGTTTCTCACGCGACGCATACGTCCACGCTTATATTCTTTAGAATAATCATCCATCTCATGATACGGATTATTCTTTCGTTCTCTCGTAATCAAATCTTTATTCGTCGGAATGTTATTCTTTATAACATCTGACTCACGCTTATCTTCAGTTCTCTCACCAGAGGTCTGCCGGTGGGTGTACTCCTTCTTTTCCTCAGGTACAGATGTCACGGAAGAGTTATCTGCGGAAACAACCGCTAAGGCGTTTTTCGCGCCATCACTGTCTTCTGCAAACTTTCTACCACCTCTCGTCTTCCCCACTACATTTTCAGAATGATTCACGTGTCCAGACTCACCGTTTCTCTCAGAGAGAGTCGACATCTCACGCACCTTGTCACCATTACCGTCTTGAACCGCAAGACGATTATCAACATCATGATCAACATCTTTCGTTTGTGTATACGACACATCGTCTGACAATTTTCCATTATCAGATAACAATTCTGTCTCTTTATCAGAAAACAGAGTAATATATCCGACACCCGCCACCACAGTCAAAACAGCAGCCGCAGACAACCACCGATTGTAAGAGGACATCCATAATGTCTTTTTCCTCTCAACCGGCAAGGAAGTCTCAATCCTATCCCACAAATCGTCAGGCACTGTCTCCTGATAATCATCCATTCGTGAGCGAAGTCGGTCTGTCCAATCCTGCCTCATCATTGCTTATTGTTTTTAACGAAATCATTAATCATTCTTGCTAACATCTTCTTAGCTCTTGAGAACTGAGACGCTGAACTATTCTCTTTAATGTTAAGCTGCTGAGCAATCTCCTTATGAGATTTCTTCTCAAACACATATAAGTTGAAAACAGCTCTATATCCAACAGGCAACTGCCCTATGAACTCATTTATTACATCGAGAGGTACATCCTCCACGTCTGCCTCATCAACATCATCATAATCCGTTTCCGGAAACTCATCAGTAAAACATAGTCCACTCTGTTTCTTCACATAATCTATCGCAGCGTTGGATACAATCCTGAGGAACCATCCTTTCAGAGACCCCTCTCCCATATATTTGAACTTCCCGATATTCGTGAAACACTTCACGAAACTGTCCTGCACAATATCCTGTGCGGCATCATAATCAGGAATATATCGTCGACTGGTTGCCATTGCATAGCCTGCGTATCTGTCATAAAAACGACGCATAGCCGTCCTGTCACCATCTACGATCTTGTCAAGGAGTTCTTTCTCAGTCTCCATCTATTCGAATCACTTTTTCTCGACAGACGTAAAAAAATAACTCTGGTTGTCACGAGAATACACTCTGCCATTCCATATTCCCTTTGACTTGTCGTAGTAGCCAACAGACTGCTCATTTGTGTCATAGTCCGGGAAAATCATGAAATACTCCGTATATGCAGATGTTGCGGCGTGCAAATATTTCATCTTCACTTTCTCTGACAACAAGGGAAGGTGAGATATCACAAATGTAGTCGAGTCGACAGATAACGTAGCTGTATCTATCACCACCTCGTTCACCGTAAACTTCAACACGAAAGTTCCACGATAGACGTCCCCCTCTATTGAGTCACCTGGATTTATGACGAAATCAGGCACATCATTATGATAGCACGCTTCCAAGGCCAAACAACTACATCCTAAGACCAACGCCTTTTTTAGATATTGACGAAACCATTTTTTCATAGGCCGGACATCTGAATTTATTCTTATAACTGACTTATTAGAAAATCTTGCATGATTTTTTTTATTTTCTCAAAATTTTCTTCTTCTAATACAAGGAGTCATACATCTCAGATATTTCCTCATTCGTTTTCTTGACAGAGAAATGTTCATAAACAAACGTTCTGGAATACTCGGAGATTTGTCTTCTGAGATTTTCATTTTCTATTAGTGTCTCCAGAGATGAGGCAAGCTGTCTCCAATCCCCGAAATCAAAGACGACCGAATTTTTTCCATTCTCCAAAACATCAGGTAATCCTCCGACAGGTGTCGTCACCACACACATTCCGTAAGCCCAAGCCTCAAGAACAACCATTGGGAAACCTTCTTCGTATGAGCACATACAATAGATAGACGATTCCCGGAAATATTTCTCTTTTTCTTTTCCCACAATATAGCCGGTGAAGGTTACAGAATCTGCCACCCCCATCTGGACGGACATCTTCTCATATTTGTCAACCTCACCATTTCCTAGCATATAGACCTTCCAATCCGGATATTTATCATGAATAGACTGCCATGCTTTCAGCAATAAATCGGGCGCTTTGTTCTCATTGAAAAACGCTGCCATGACAATGGCTTTTCGTTTCTCTTCCATTCCAACCTCTCTGACATCTTCACAAGCGTTATATATAACTTTTGTGGGAGTCTTCACCAACGGATATTTATCCTCAAACAGACGTTGCCACTTCTTTGCAAGCAAAACAACGACGTCTGACTTGTTCAAACACCACAAAAACAACTGGTTGTTTGTGTGATTGGCCAACTGATTACCCATATGTACGTGCATTATGATTTTTCTACGCCATAACAGAGCAAATAAGAATATCGGTAACTGAATAATAAGACATATCTTATCTGGCACAGTATGGAAATGAACGATGTCATATCTGCACATGATAAAGAAAGAGATGAAATTAGCTTTAATGGCATACCACAATTTCCACAGATAATTACGCTGAATCTGAGTTCCTAACCAAAAACAAGAATAATCATTCCATACCGGCAAGGTTTTAATCAGTTTAATTACAGAAGACACTCCCCCTGCACTCTTTTCAGCAGATCCGACCACTAACACTTTCTTTTTTCTTCTCATTTCCATTCTCTGGGATAAATTTTCTCGTACATTCTTCTTATCATCTGAAAAACAAATCGAACAAAGAATTTGTTACGATTAAAACACAACTCCTGATCTATGTTAAAGTATTTTTTCAAATAACTCGGTCTACGCACAAATGTGGTACGTGTGGTCATCTTAACATCGTTGTCGACATTATTCTCATGTATAGTCTCAACCCACATCGGGAATGTCTCGCTGTCTATATGACACACCTTAACTCCTTCCTGTTTCTCTAATAAGAAATGGCTGCCGAAACCGTAACACGTACGCACTCTCTTCACGGATTCAACATACGAGAGAAAATGATTGTTGGGATACCAAATCCTTGTTGCCATATTCAACTCGTTAAAATACTGCAGTCCATAATCATACGACAAGAATGTTCCGAAATCAAGGAACTTGGCACGTCTCTTTGTGTATTCCACAAATTTATGATGAATAGCGTCATCATTATCCAACATCGTAGTGATACAGACATCAAGCGGATTAAAACCTCTACGACACACTGTATGTCGTATAACATCCGCAAAGATGTCCGCATAATCCCATGAGAAAGTACATCTCACTTGTATCAACTGAATCTGAGGACACTTCTTCCTATACCCAATTAACTTCTTCTGGTAACAATCTTCTGTTGCGTGATCACACAATATAATCCAAGTGAAATCTTGGTCAGTCTGCCCAGCAACAGAAGGAAGGCAATATTTCTCGAACAACTCACAACGCTCCTCCATCCACTTTTCCTTATCCATCACCATGCGATGCTTATTCACATCCCAAAGCTCAAGATTGAATCTGGTCAGAAAAAAATATTGCAACATGTCTTAACACTGTATTACTAAACAACTATCAATGATTTGATAAGATCCGCTCATGCTCACGAATCTGTTCAACAGTAAACCTCTTCTTTATCAGTTTGGCAGGCACACCTCCTATAATAGAATAAGGCTCACACGACTTAGTGACTACGGAGCCTGCGGCAATTACTGTCCCTCGACCTATCGTCACACCTTTAAGGATTGTAACATTTGCGCCAACCCACACGTCATCTTCTATTACTACTGGAGCGTCATTTTCCGGTAGCTTTTCTTCTGTTTTAACATCTAATATGTATTTCCCTACGATATCAATTCTATGATCACCTGTGATTATAGTTGGCTTTGGACCAAAAACAACTTTTTTACCTATAGTCAACGGAGCGTCTGTGCAATAGATAGTGCTGCCCTTAGGGATAGAAGAACCATCTCCAACAGATAAATTTTGAAGACCCTTCAAGTCTGAAGACATTGGACGCAGGTATACTCCTCTTCCACAACTACGCATTGCACGTTTATACACTGGACTCCAAAGCATATCCCATATATATGAAGGAACATTACTAATACGTATAAAAAAACTCAACAAAGTAATCATACTTGAACTATATCTCTGTATTTTTATTACTTGACTCTCTACAACCAGGTATATTATTATGAACAGACATTGACTTTCCAGAATTAAGATTAGCGTTCATACATAGTCCCAACAACATAAAAAATCCCATTCCCTTTCCTGAGAGGTAAGAAGAATCCGCAGTCTGTTCTATAGCTAAACAGAAAAAAGCCATGAGAGCGACTCTATAATATTTCATATCATAGATTGAGTATATAGATTTTAACCTGCGTTTCCAGAAAACACAGAACAACCATACACCAACAACACCATACTGTGATAATGTAGGATAAAATGCATCGCAAATAAAACCACCGGCCTCATCAAGTCCCCACACCGTATTCAAATTGTATTTATAATAAAGAGGAGAATAATATCTCCATGCTCCTAAAGTTGCGAACGTACCCATACCCGGACCAAGCGGGAAATAATCACGCAGAATCAACAATGATGTTCTATAAGTCTTCGGTCTTGCCAACTCATCATCATTCCATCCAGTTACATAATAACCATCAAAACGTGTCCATGTCACAGCAATGACACCTATTACAAGAAAAATCAGCCAAAACAGAGTAACAGGAGAATTAATTTTGAGATGTCGTCTCAACATAAAGAAAACAGCAATGAAACAAACCACCTCACCCATAAATTTGAACTTTGGAGCTATCATCCCCGTCAAAACTAAAAGCAATGCAATCCTTTTGTTTAGAGAAGACTCATCTGTAAAAAGATAATAACTCATACCAGTACAAATCGCCAACTGACCGAGTACAGGGAACTCTGCTTTTTCATCCAATCTACTCTCTGGATGCAAGACAATCCATGACGCCAAAGTAACAATCATTGATGCCAACATCAACTTCTTTTGTCTATCACTAAAACGCGGGTTAAGAATCCATGTACAATAAATAACAGAATATGGTCTTATCTGCTGAACTATTTCCAACTCAACGGCTCCAAATACATTAACACGCATAAAATATGAATATATCACATAAAATGCGAGTATAAAAAGAAACGCATGAAATTCCCTCCACGGCTTATTATTCACAAATGAATTGCCTTTCTTCACATAGGTATACAACATGAGAACGACCGTCATCATCTCGTCTACACTCGACAAGCCAGGCAAATCATTAAACGCAATACATGTAGGGAAGTAGACGATCCAATATACAGTAAAAAACTGAGATATTTGCTTCATTTACAAATTCTATGGACAAACAGACATTTGATTATTATTCTATCTAATTCTGTATCTTCTGCGCTTTATCTTGTTAATTAAGATATAGCACCACTCTGGTAACATTTTTTTAATATACAACTTCGTTTTATCAACAAAACTAACACTCTTAACATTCCATGATCCCATATACCTGTGAATCGTCCTTGTATTCTCGGTAATATGAAGACGTCCGGAAATAACATTAATCGGCGCAAAAAAATCGTGAGGATAAACATTTATATCATCAACATATTGAATCCCTTTGACATTTCTCAACCCATTCTCCATCAAGGCTTCAGTAATATATGCAACTATTGTCTTAAACCAAGGATCCATAACAGCTCCATTAAAATGCATATTAGAATAATAATCCATCATTTTCTTCATAAAACAATGATGATCATTCATTCCAAAACCAAGCCCTAAGTTTACATTGAAGCAATATCTTGGAGCATATTTCCCAGGAGCGTTTTCGCCATCTGGATCGACTTCAAATCCCATAAAATTCCCCTTTTCAATTATATCGTACATAGGACGAATAACTTCAACATCAGTGTCAAAGTATATACCACCATAATTGTATATAATCCAAAAACGAGCATAATCACTCACAAAAGCATATTTCTTCTGCTTATACGCCTCAGCTGTGTACGGGATTATATTAACATCGAAATTATCCTCATTCCATTCTTTTATCTCATAATCAGGAAAAAACTTTTTCCATGAAGAAATACAATCTAACGCCAATTGTGGTAAAGGATTACACCCAAACCAACAATAATGAATAATTTTGGGAATCATATATCTTTATTAAAAAATGGCACATTGCCTATGCGTGCTGCCAATAATGAGTATTCTGAAAAATTATAAAGTTCTTTTGCACGTACACGATAAATTGCATTAGACATGGACATTACATACAAATCAACAAAAGACTTTAGTGTGGCATCCTTATTACTCTGTTCTGATACATGAGCCAAATTATCATGTTCTAAGACTTTTACAGGAAGCGACGTCAAAGAATTCAGAAAAACAGAACTATCAGAAAAAACAAAAACTTGTTTGTTTGGATTGTCTGCAATAATGTCAAAAATTGCTCTATGACATCTTTTTATTAAATCTTGCTTCTCTGATTCCGAATCAATATGATTGTCAAAAAAAGTATTCTCAAAATGTTCCAAAGCATTAACAAAACGGAAATGCACAGAAACAAATGTACTACGTATAATTTTCAGAGATTCAATATAATCCAAAACAATTTTTTGTGGAGAAAACAACTCTCTGTACAAATCATTCCATTTTAGCCCTGTATTTTCAAATATATAAGGCATAGAATTACCTGAATAAATATAACAATGATATTGCTTGTTTGGTTTCAAATAAGTGTTATCTCGCCAATTAACTTCACTTATTATTTCTGTATCAAAAATAGAGTATTCCAATTCTTCTTTTTCAAACAAAACACCTTTTTTAACAGAAAGATAAGATTCAATGTCAAAAGGAGTTGTCCACGAAAAACGAAATCCATAATTATTTAATTTTGCAATATTATAAAGGGAAATTATAGCTTTTATCCTATCAGCAAGCCCTGAATGTTTAATTGAAGGTTCAAAATAAAAAAATAAAACATTTTTTCTTTTGCATCTACACAAACGCATTCTCTTTCTATATTTCCAATTTTTGATATAATTTTTAACATCCAATTTGAAATACAGAAAACTATATTTATTTGAAACAATAATCATATACCAAAGTTATAGCTTTCATATCATTTTATTGCTTTTAGATTACTTGAAGTCACCAGACCACCCATGACCTAAATCACAATGTTCATCATATACAAACTCAAAATAAGGCAAAGAAAACTCATTTTCTATTAACTCTGTTAATTCATCAATAATAGGCTCCGCCCAATGCCCAACAAGAACTATAAACTTGTCTATATTCCACGCAACTCTACCACGTGGAACTTGAGTATAATCTCCTTTAAATTTTGTCTCCTCATGCTTTGCTTGAGCACGGAAAAACTCCCTAGCCCATATCTGTCGATGTAACTTCGGATAATTAATAAAAGGTAAACCTTTTTCTGCAGCTTCTTCAACCATCTTTGGAGTTAATTCCGATTTTTCCACACCAAAAAAAGATTTATCTTCCATATCATACCAAAAGATGCCAATACAAGGCATCTGCGCATCAAAGTTACTCATATCAGCTATCTGCGCATCATGAGATTTTTTATCTAACTGAGTCATTTTTATATCAAGAGCATTTATACCCTTTTGATTCTAAGAAATCCATTACTTGACACATCCTGTTTTTCCAATCACCATATTGTAATGCGACAACACGGTTCTTATCCACAAGAACTTGAAAATCTTCTATATGTTCTATAATATCTGAAATCTGTCTTTTTACATCTGAAGAATCACCACAAATCTCAACACATGGATTATAGCCAATCAAATTTATGAGTTCCTTGGGAGCATGTCCAACCATAACTATTCTTGAAAGCATACATTCCCAATATCGTTGAGTAAGAGTCTCAATATCTCCTGCTACCTCTGGTTGGGTGATAGAACGAGGCAAACATATCGTTACCTTGGAATCTCCCATAGCCTCATATAGTTGTTCGTTATTGAATATAAAAGTTTTTCCGACCTTTGTTGATACATGATTTATATCCTTAAAAGTACCTGCAGGTATAACCTTTTCATTAGAACGACCAAATTCCAACAAATCAATTGAACGGTCTTTTAGAAGTTTTCCCTCAGTATATTTTGTTGTATCAACCCCTTCTGGACAAAATAAAACATTTAGGTCAGGAAATCGTTTTTGCATAAGTTCTGCCGTTTGTGAAGATGTAAATATTGCAGTTCTAACATTATGTTTTTCTATCCAAGTACACATCTTTTCAAAATGACAAGGCCAACAATCCCAAACAAATGGAATGATTTCATGTGTCATATAACTTGGAAATGTATCAAATGTTATAGAAACTGGTTCCACAAAACACAGACGCGCATCTTTATTTTTAGTAAATTTCTTTACATAAGGTAGTTCATAACGAAAGAAAAAACTATGTAATTTCCTCATCGGATAATGTGAATCAGCAATAGATCCACCCAAAGTTTTCCACGCGTCAAAAGCTCCCATCTTAAAATTCAAAAAAACAGGATGAATATATGGAGGAACAGCCTTAATTTGTTTCATTTATCTATTCTACCAAAAGTAACAACTTCAATGAATTTACTTTTATGAAGAATTTTACCTATATATATAGACACAAAAGTAATAATTACTGAAAGAAACAATGTAATTAAAACAGATAAGAATACATTCCCATTTTTTTCGAGCCAATCATCTAACAAGGATAATTTTACATTTGAAACTATAAAATAATGCAAAACATATATATCCAATGTATGGGATCCTATATATGATAATCTTCGCTCTATAAAACTATTACAATTTTCCCTTTCATATAATATACAAACAACAACGACTACCGCACACAACGGAATTATCATGTGGATTAAAAAAGATTCAACAAAAACATTCGTCGTGGATACATTAAATAGAACCAAATATCCAATTAACGCAACCGAATATATCCAATTGTTTCTTTTTATGATATCTAAAAATCCATACTTTCGAGAAAAAACTCCACAAATGAAAAACAGATAAAAATTACCACAATTAAGCAAACAAAAAGGATCTTTTGTTTGAGCAAAGAATTTCCAACCAACGAAAAAAGAAATAAAAACAAGAATAGCAATTAATACATATATAACCACTAATCTATTCATATTTATCCGAAACAATTGCAAAGAAACGTAAAACACAGATAAAGACATCAAATACCAATACCCATTTTTTGCTGGGGAATTTATAAAACCACATATTATTTCCCAAACATCAGAAAGACTTTCTACATGACTATAACTAAAAGTAAATAGTACCCCAAAAACAAACATTGGTAAAAGTAACCTAAGTATCCTTTTCAACAAATCGTCCATACACCAAAAAGGAGATTCAACCGCTCTTGAAACAACATATCCAGACAAAAACATGAACAACGGCATATGGAATGAACTTATAAAACGAGACACAATACTTGATGATTGTTCAAAAGAAAAGAAATATATGTGCCCCATTACTACCAAAAGTATTGCAAATCCTTTGGCTCTGTCTACCCAATTATATCTAAGATTCGATTTCTCCATATAACATTATATAAATATCAACTATCCAATTAAGACATTCTCAATATTCCTCGTTTCTTTGCTAAAATTCATGCCTACACGAATAATAGTCTGACCATTCAACTCAAATGGTAATGTGTAATGCTTGTCCTCAATTTGAGCAAGTGCTTCCTCTGCTGTGCCATCAAGCTTGAACTCCATAACATAACAGAACTTTGGTGTCTGGAGAACAAGGTCAATACGTCCTTCACTTGTGTGGTACTCAGCCTGTACATGATATCCTAACAGGATAAACAATATCCAAATGACATTCTGATAATGATTCTCCAAGTCCTTTACAAGCTCGTAAGGAGTATTTGCAAAGAGTGTCTTAAGACGTTTAATGAATAATTCTGTATTTCCAGCATTTACATCCTGCACAAACTTCTGGATATTAAATGCTGTATCAACACCACTTATAGGAGTATAATACGGCATAAGGAAATCGACAAACCCCTCCTCGACTTCCTCATTTGGGAAACCAAGAGTATATAACTTGAACTGAGGATCATAATCCTTAATCGTCAAATAGCCACTCTGATAAATGACAGGGATCGGACTCGTGCTATTGGGGTCTATACTATCAAGCACCTTGGATGTGGTCTGGCAACTTGCCATCTTTGCGAGGTTGTAATTATGCCTACGTAACAATTCTGCAAGATATGTTGGAGTTCCTGTCTCAAACCAATAGCTGCCAAACTCCTTTTTCTTAAAAGTATTTAGCACACTAAAAGGATTATACATGCCACATCCTTTAGGGTGAAAATGATAACCATCATACATGACACGTAGTTTTTGAATCGTGTCATCAATCGTCATATCATTTGCGACAGCAAGAGACTCAACATAATCTTTTAGAGTTGATGTTAACTCTTTGTCTGTTAAACCGCATATATTATGGAACTGTAAGTCCATTGATATATCCTCAAGGTTATTCAAGTCACTAAACACACTTACCTTACCAAACTTGGTTACTCCTGTAAGAAGTGCAAACTGAATACAGCCATCTTTGCTCTTCAAGGCGCCATAAAATCCTTTAAGTGTATTACGAAACTCATTCTGAAGTTCCTCATTTCCTATTGCCTGAAGCATAGGTTTGTCATACTCATCTATAAGGATTACGACGCGCTGACCTGTCTTATCGTATGCACGTTGAATGACTTTTTCAAATCGCATACCATAAGGAAGGTCACGATTTGCACAACCATATTCATTTTCCCATTCAGAAAGAGAATCGTCAAGCTTCTGCTCTAGTACAGTCTTGTCATCATACTTATTAGTATTCAAATCAAGATGAAGTACAGGATGCTTTACCCAATCCATATCAGGCTTATCTGCAATGGCAAAACCATCAAACAGTTCACGTTTACCATCAAAGACTGCATGAATTGTGGACATCAACAAGGACTTTCCAAAACGACGAGGACGAGAGAGAAAATAATAATTTCCTCCCATTATCAGTTTATATATTAAATCCGTTTTATCAATATACAAAAAACCTTCCTTACGAATTTTCGCAAAATCCTGTATGCCTATTGGTAAATTCTGAAGTTCCATCATAACAAAAACTTAGACTAATTCAATACTTCTTTCCTATCTAATATCATACCTGTCTTAGAAAAGAACACACAATCAATTTTTAATAGAAAAGAAAAATTATTCATATCAAATCACCATATAATATGACTTAGAGACAAAACACCATTAACAAAAACAAAAATAACTATACATTCTCCCAAACTCATTTTGTAAATTTCATATTATGGATGCAAATACCTTATCACTTTACAAGGATTTCCTGCTGCAAGACAATCAGAAGGAAAATCCTTAGTAACGACACTTCCAGCACCAATAATACTTCGAGCACCAATTGTAACTCCTTTAAGCACTATAGAATGAGCACCTATCCACACGTCATCTTCTATAACTATAGGTGCATACTTTGTTCCTTTATTACTTGTACGTCTTATCTCGTAATCCATAGGATGAGTATCAGTATCAATCAACAAAACACAAGCACCAATCTTAACATTATTGCCAATAGTTAATTTGTCATGTATCCACATTCTGGTACTACTCATACCGACATTATCTCCTATACATATCTCAGCATCATCACAATCGGTATAAAAAGAACCTTGAAGATTAGCAGAAATGGGATTGACATGGTCACCATTTGTCATGCAAAAATTATCGCCTATAGTTATAAAACATATTGAATAAATCATTCTTGAGACCTACAAAAATACTTTTTGAATTTCTCCATATCACAAAGTAATTCCGAATTATGTTTAAACCATTCATAGTCATTATTCCACCACTTTATGTCTTGAAGCATTTTAATAGTTTCATCATCATATCGATAACCAACAATACATGCAGGTACACCACCTACTATAGCATAAGGAGGAACATCTTTTGTTACAACAGCCTTTGCCAAAACAACTGCTCCATCTCCTATATTAACTCCCCCAATAAAAGTTACGTCTGCTCCTATCCAGCAATCATTTCCAATATTGACATCTATTTCACGTTCTTTATCATAATATCTAAACTCCTCAACCATCTGTTTTTTTGCAAAAGTTTCAGATTTCGGAGTCTTTAAAATATCCAATGAAAAAAATAATGGAGAAGTGGTAACGAAAGGCTCCTTAAAAGGATGAGTTGCATTTATACAAGAAACACCTGGACCTATAGATGTAAATCTACCAATATCAGCATTCAAATGAACATTTTGTCCTATATATGAACCTAATCCCATATTTCCATAAAACGATGAATTGTCTCCTACCATATTCATCCCCTCAAAATGACATCTCGTACTTATAGACACCCCATAAGAAAACTTAACCAAGTTTCGATTTTTTATTTTATGGAAAAAAAAAAGAAGAATTTTTCTTATCCATAGACAAGATTTTATCCATCTAATCAGACACATATCTATCTACAATCAATATATAATAATCTACGAACAAACGACCAAGCAGAATAAAACATTTGCCTTATTCGTCCCGCTTTATTTAGAGAATTAAAATAACAACTATATATTTTGAAAGCGTCTCTATTCTCCTCTATATCTATATCCAATATTTTTATTGGTGATTGAACAGGTACAACTTTAGATATAATGTCTGATGTTTCCACACAATGAGTGCCGCTTCCGTCTAATCCTTCATTAGTGGTCAAAGATTGCCCAGGATATAAGGTCAGTTTATTTGCCAAAAATAAAGAAGCATAGAGTCGTACCCACCAAGAATCAACTAATCCGACTTTCTGACAATATAAATTTCCATACGCTCCTGCTCCACCTCCTACATCAAATTCCTTAGAAAGGAAACGCATTTTTCGTAAAAGATATTTAGTATCTGTATTAAGCAAATCCCAAGAACGCTTCCATATAGCCCATCCCCAACAGTTGAAATATCTCAAAAAGAAATTTGTCGGTAATTTTTTGTTTACAGGATATATAAAAGCGGAAATAGCTCCAACTCTCTCTTCATTCTCATACTTTCTTAAACCATCATTCATAAACTTAAGGAAATAAGGAGAAACAACTAAATCGTCCTCAACAACAATTACCTTTCCATACTTACCAATAACATCCGTAATACCAGCAATAAGACTGTTTGCTAATCCATAATTCTTTTCACGTTCAATAATGGTTACAGACTTAAAACCTGCTATTGTATGAATATAACGCCTATTTTCGTTTACCGCACACTCTTTTGATTCGTCTTTTGCCCCATCAGAAAAGATAAACAACTCAGAATCTTTAGCCTCGTTATTTGTTAACAGAGATTCAACCACCCTTTTTGTATGGTCAACTCTTGAATATGTAAAGAGAACTATAGGAGCAAACATAACTATGCCTTAATTTTTCTACAAATACGATTCTTTAAGTTAATAAAATAAATAATCATATCGACAATCCAATGAACAAAACCACCCTTTTTGTAAGATGTCCATAGGATTGTATGTATCGGAGACATTACAAAAAGTATTTCGTCCTTTCCACATATCATAGAATCATTCGTAAAAGCACTCTTACAATGTAATATTACATCCGAAATATTTGTTGTCATTGTCCCTTCTTTTCTTAATTGTCTATATATATCATGTGACATAAAGGGAGAAAAATCCATTACAGGCGTGAAATTCTTACGCATGTGCCAAAAATGAACAATTTTAGCATCATAAAAATATTTGATACTCATCGCCATTTGACAATTATATATATCTGGAAGACATTTTATAATATACCCATAGTCATGATCAGTTTTTAATAATGCTCTTTGGTCAGTACTATTATTTTTCTTAAAAGCAGAATACTTCCAGTTTTCGTTCCACTTTTGGAAGAATTCTCTGGTAAAATCATTATCTCTTACCAACATACAACCTGAATTAAACCAATATGGGCTATCAGACACATCTACATTGAAAATTCGTTTTGTATCTTCAGAAACAAAACCATAGGTCAAATGTTCCTTAAATGGTCCATGTAATTCTGGAACCATGGCAATATTCTGCACATGTAATAAATCGACATCATCTAAAGGAGCACATATTACAGTATCAGTATCAATGAAAAGGAAATCACCGTCAATTAAATTACGTATACTTGTTTTTATCTCACGCGAACGATTCTTAGCAGAATAATTTAAAGGGACATCAACAAGTATCAATTCATCAATAAGAGATAATAATGCCTTTTTTTCTCTTATTCTTTTCTCCGTCAATCCGTCGACAAGAACCAAAACCTTATCCTTGGGATGGTAAAAACGAAGAGAATATAATGAAACCCAAAGTTCCTCCAGATAGTAATCATCTTCAGAACTGACTAACACATAAACAAACTGAGTCTTCATTTATTTTTTGTTGGAAGTGTTACTTTTGAACCCATTTCAAGAAGACAGTCTTCTGTAAAATAATCCATCAAACCACTACGACTTGTAAATGTTAATTCTCCAAAATAAATCATACCGTCAACTTCATAAAAATCGACACGAACCTCTGGAAATGGTTTTGACAACATTTTAGCGTAATTCAACATTTTATCTAAGTGTACCGGTTTGGGGACAATTATATCGTTTCTGTACTTTGGAGTCATATAATTATCTAATCTATTCCAATTTAGGTCAAAAAGATTCAATGTTGTCTTATGAGCTTCAACATCTCTTTCCGAACAAGTCAACACATAATATGGAACGCCATCAAAACACCATATTTTGTAGTCAATCAAATCTGCACATGTCGAGCTCTTAATATTTTTTTCACAAATAATACATGGTGAAATATTCAGATAATGCCATTCTGCAAGTTCATAACCAAATTTTGAATTTATTGCCTTTTGCAATCGATTACATATTTCCGTGAAATTTATTTCTGACTTATCCTTCACAACAAACACGTCACCACATCCATGATTTGGTTTTAACACAAAAGAAGTTGGCAAATCATTAAAATCAATTTCATCAACGCTTTTCCATACTCCAATCAACGGAACCAAAATTTCTTCACATCCACATTTCTTTACATAATCACGTACTTTATACTTATCTGCACATATTGTCCACATGCTTGTGTCTGAATAAAATTTAAGCCAGTTAATCTTTTCATTCAGATCTTTTGGATTCTTCCAATTAATCCATCGACGTAATCTATCATGATATAATATGCTTACATACAATTGTGGAAAATGGTATTTTGCCCACTTCATTAAAGTATCTTTACAATACCAGTAAATATCTTTGATAATATTTGACATACCATTAAATATCTATATGCTTCCAATCCAAAGGGCTATTATCAAGATACATTTGAGCCCATAATTCAAAAGAAAACGTTGTCCATAGAGCATCATGATACTCCCATGATGTTGCTCCTATCGTATTTCTTGTATTCCACAGATTACATATAAAGTCGTAATTTACGACTTTTCTGTTCTTAATACTTGGAAGAATACTTGTTTCTATATATTCTACTACTTGAGGACTGTTAAAATACTCCATCACAGGAACGCTAAAACCACATTTTTTACGATAAGTAAAATCATGGCCAAATGCTTCCTCTGACAATTCCTTAAGCAATCTCTTTGTATGGAAAGAATTATTATTCGGAGCTGATAAAACTAAATACTCATCAGGTATAGTGGAACTAAATTCCACTAATTCTGGCATGATAAATGGTACACGCACTTCCAAAGAGGCAGCCATAGAAACTTTATCAGCACGCATCAAAATATCAGACATATAAGTTGACACCTCATAGTTCATATATTTTCTGACACCTTTTCCTGGAGAAGCATTTAATATTCGTTTACGTTTATTTACTACCTTAAGAATCCTATCCACATTACCATTTCTCAAACCCATAAACATGTTGTTACTAACATATTGCGTTTGGGTAATGAACCTTTCATCTATATTTGTAAGAGGAGATATAGGCTTAAAATGCAATAAGGAACTATAATTTTGGAGGAGTCTCTTTACCTTAAATCTTAACTTATGCTTTAAATAATATGCAATCCAACCAAATCTATCATAGCCACCCAATGTCTCATCAGCTCCTTCACCACATAACATTACGGTAACACAATCCTTTGCGCGTTTATTAAGAAATAGTAATGCTACCGTTCCCTCATGATTCATTGGTTGCTCAAAATACCAAGTGCATTCTCTCCAGCAATCAAAGAATCTATCTGGAGTAAACTTATATTTATGAGATAAAAAGCCAAACTTCTCATTAACAATATCAACATATGGTTCTTCCGAAAACTTTTTGTCGTCAAATGTTATGCTAAAAGTTTGAAGTTTTTCATCCGTATATTTTTGAGCCAACATTGAAAGATAGGAAGAATCGATCCCTCCAGAAAGCTGTACTCCAACCTTAACGTCGGCTATTAATCTTCTTTTAATGCTAAGGTTCAATAACTCCAAGAACCTTTTTTTATTTTCTTCTTTAGATAATTTATTCTTTGCTACATCAGGAATTGACCAATATTTAACCTGTTTTATTTCCTTACCATCTATCCTTAAATAAGTTCCAGGAGTAAGATTGTAAACACCTTTCAGGAAAGTATCTCCCCCCGTTACATATCGAAACAAAAAATACTCATCTAAAGCACTCTCATTCAATTCAGCCTTGAACTCTGGGTGGCAATAAAAGGCTTTGTACTCAGAAGCAAACATTAAAGTTCCATCTGATGATGTAAATGTATATAATGGCTTCTCTCCTAATCTATCTCTTATTAGATAAAAAACATCTTCACGTTTATCAACAAGACAGATAGCGTACATTCCATCAAGTTTCCTGAGCATTTCATCAATACCATATGCTTGGTAAAGATATAAAATTACCTCTGTGTCGGAATGACCTCTAAAAACATAACCCAATGATTTTAATTCATCACGATATTCATCAGCATTATAAATCTCACCATTAAATGCAATAATTACATCACCTTCATTATTTTTCATTGGTTGATGTCCTGTCAAAGACAAATCACGTATACTTAAACGATCAAAACCAATTGCACAATTTACTATATCCTTATCCGTTGAAATAGAAATAAGCTCCGTTCCATTATCATTTGGACCACGATGCTCCAATATCTGTTCCATTAACTCAATATAACTACCTGAAACAGATTTATTTCTATTATAATAACCCATAATTGCACACATAACAAGGCTCGATTTTAATGTTTTTTAATTACAGATTTCAACTTACTCACAAAGAAAACACGCTCACTTGATTCTAAAAGAATGTAATAGGTCAAGGATAAAGATATAACAGTTGTAGATACACACAGTAATAAGAAATTCACAAAATTATTATATAAGAAATCAGTTAGACAATAATAAATCAAGACAGTAATTCCTAAAATTATAATACACTTAACCTGAACTTTCTTAAAATAATCCCACAAACTAAAATCAATCAGTTTTCCCAAAGTATATAGCTGTACACTATAAGCGAGAATCTCCCATATACCCAACGACATAACTGTTATTTCTGGGGAAGCTCCCATCATCAATATTATGTAACAAACAACGACCTGAAAAATATTCAGACATGAAGTTATAAGACCAAATGATTTTATCTTTCCCGTTGCTAATCCTGAAATAAACAACGGTGTCCACATTGTAACAACTAATGTTTGGACAAGAAGTATTCGAATAAAGGTGACACTATATTCAGGCACTATACCTAACCATAGCTCAAGAACATAATGACATTTTATAAACAATGGTAGCATTAATGTATATAACAACACAAAAACCAACTTTGAGCCACTATACATCAGTTTAGTCATATATTCATAATTCTTTGCTCCATACGCTTTTGTGATGGCAGGATTAAGAGCTGTAGTGAAATTTTGAGAGAAGCCTTTTACAGCTCCCAATACCGTACCAGCTATTCCTCTAGCAGCATTAACCAACGTACCAAAAAACATATTTAACAAGATAGTGGCTCCCTGAGTTGCACACGCCCATGCAAACACACCAAACAAATCCCATCCAGCAAAAACTAACATCTCCTTAAATATCTTTTTGGGGAAATGAGGAGTGAATTTACATTCGGGGAAAGTCCTCTTACAATATACTGTATATAAAACCCTATTAAGAATATAGGTACACATTGTCAGAAAACCAAACGTTATTAGTTTATCGTAATTTGATAACTTCAACAAATACACGACAAGCAACTTTAACACAGCATCAAAGACAGACAAATATGCATACACATTCATCTTTTCATGCGCTATGACTTCTGCATTATATGGAATACTCATGACCATCGTACATGTGGACACTATAGTAAACTGAAAAAGCCAAAAAGCAGCATTCATTCGATCTGCTGGAATAACCAACTTATTATACAGAAGCCATAATCCAACAACTTCGCCAATTACAACAACTAATAAAAGTATAAAGAAATGAATTGCAAGGCTTGCACTAAAAACATCACGTACTTCCTTTTCATCATTTTTCCCGATAGCAATATTCAAAAATCGTTGTGTTGCCGTATTCATTGAATAAACAAGAAATGTCAAGAAAGTAACAGTTCCTCCTACTACATTATTAATGCCATAATCGTCAACACCTAATGTCTGCAATACAATACGACTTGTATAAAGAGACACAATCATTATAAATGCCATACGAAGGTATAGCATCATTGTATTCTTTACGATTGTACCCGATTTACTATTATCCATAGAAAAACATCACGATAATGCAGAGAAATCAATAATATGTTTTATCATTTATTGATGGAACAAAAATAGATATGAATTAAATACAAATCTCATTCACCAAGCAAAAGGGGGAAAAAAAATTTCCCTCAAAGACAAATAACACTTTGAAGTTCTACACATTACATAAAAAAGGTATATTACATGGGAATTTTACCACGAAAAACACCTTGTCAATTATATACAAAATTATGAATTATTTATGAAACACATGCAAAAAAACATATACTTCTAAATAAAAAAATAAAACTCTTGATTTATTTTTAGAACAAAAGAAAAAAGATTATTAATAAATCTTGCCAATTGACTATTATTTCTATAATTCAAGAATAATATTTTTTAATCGCCTTTAGGGATATATACTAATTCGAAAATATTATTAACAACTGATCAAAAATTACCTTTGCACAAAAGCCATTCACTTTATTTTCTGTCAATACATAAGGTGTAAACCCAAAACACAAATCATCTGTTCGTCTCAGCAGAGAGACGAATCATCAGACCATGACCTATCGTGAGTGTCACATTGTCCACTCCACCACCCTGTCGTTATCCAACGACTTGCGCACGTCAATAAGACGTTGGTTGTCACTTCCTCGGAACAGCAAGGAGATGTCGCGTTTAGCCAACACAAACGGTCCGTCAACAAGAACGTCGATATTCTCAAGCAGAGAAGAATAACGTGCGTCCTTAGACACCACCTCCCATTTATACCCTGTATAACACCAGATATTCCTGCCGCCTCTCTTTATCTCACGCGCGAGATTCGTCACCTCGTCAAGTTGAAACAGAGGATCCCCGCCAGAAAATGTCACGTCGAAATTATTATAGTCAATGACCTTCATAATCTCATCGACGGTCATCTCATGTCCTGCCTCATAATCCCAAGACTGTGGATTATGGCAACCTTCACAATGATGTGAACATCCAGAGAAATAGATAGACGTACGTAACCCTGGTCCATCGACAGTAGTTCCCTCTTTAATATCCAAGACTCGCAACATACAAAAAGACAATAATGTGAACAAACAAAAAAGTCATCCGGTGTAGATAATTCATACCGGATGACCATCACTTTATCATTCAGAATATATTACTTATGCACCACCCTGTCATTAAGCTCAGCGAGTTTACCCGAGTTCCAACGCTCAGTAGTACCCACCAGATAACCTGTGATGCGCTGCAAAGTATCTATATGAGTACCGCCGCACTTAGGACACACTTTAAGATTCTCTGTGGCATCCTCATATCCACACGTCATACAGCGATTTCTGTTATGGTTAACAGAACCATATCCGATATTATACTCATCCATCAGATCCACAATATTCATTATCGCCTGAGGATTATGTGTGGCGTCTCCGTCAATCTCCACATAGAAAATATGTCCACCACCCGTAAACACGTGATATGGAGCCTCAATTTCCGCCTTATGACGAGGGCTGCAGTGATAGTATACAGGCACATGATTAGAGTTCGTGTAGTAATCCTTATCCGTCACTCCAGGAACGATACCGAACTTTTTCTTATCGCCCTTAGTGAAACGTCCGGCGAGTCCCTCGGCAGGTGTAGCCAAGACAGAATAGTTATGCTGGTACTTCTCACTGAAGTCCATCACCCTGTCACGCATATACTTCACTATACGCAGTCCAAGCTCTTGTGCCTTCTCGCTCTCACCGTGGTGCTTACCAATCAAAGCTATCAAGCACTCAGCGAGACCGATGAAACCAATACCCAGCGTTCCCTGATTAATCACAGAGGCGATAGTATCGTCATCCTTCAGGTTCTCTCCGCCGACCCACAGCTTAGACATGACGAGCTGGAACTGTTTAACGAGAGCCGTCTTCTGGAAGAGATACCTCTCGTGCAGCTGTTTAGCTGTAATCTCAAGCAGCTCATCCAGATGAGCGAAGAAAGCGTTGACACGGCTCTCCTCATTCTCGATATTCCTACACTCAAGAGCCAGCCCCACGATATTAATAGTAGAGAAAGAGATATTTCCACGTCCGATGCTTGTCTTCTCGCCGAATCGGTTTTCGAACACCCTTGTACGGCATCCCATGGTAGCCACCTCCCACTTATACCTCTCCGGGTCATCCTCTCTCCATTTCTCATTATAGTTGAATGGAGCGTCCAGATTGACGAAGTTAGGGAAGAAACGTCTCGCCGTCACCTTGCAGGCATAGCAGTACAAGTCATAGTTACGGTCAGTAGGCAGATAGCTGATGCCCCTCTTCTTCTTCCATATCTGTATTGGGAATATAGCAGTAGCGCCGTTGCCGACTCCCTCGTATGTTGACTCGAGGAGCTCACGGATGACGCAACGTCCCTCGGCACTGGTATCAGTACCATAGTTGATAGAGCTAAAGACTACCTGATTACCACCACGTGAATGGATAGTGTTCATGTTATGTATAAACGCCTCCATAGCCTGATGCACACGTCCCACCGTTCTGTTGATGGCATGCTGCTTAGCGCGTTCCTTACCAGTAAGACCGTCAAGCGGCTTCTTGATGTAGTCATCAATCTCGGCATCGTACAGCTCGGCATACTCTTGACCAGTAATCTGCTCAATATACTTCACCTCCTCGACATAAGACGCTCTGACATAAGGAGCCATGTAGAAGTCAAACGCGGGTATTGCCTGTCCTCCGTGCATCTCGTTCTGTGCAGTCTCCAGCGAGATACAAGCGATGACGCTGGCAGTCTCAATCCTCTTAGCAGGTCTACTCTCCCCGTGTCCTGCCATAAAACCTTCCCTCAGTATCTTGTCCAGAGGATGCTGAACACATGTCAACGACTTTGTAGGATAATAATCCTTGTCGTGGATATGCAAGAGATTGTTCTTCACAGCCTCACGAACATCAGGAGACAGAAGATAGTCATCAACGAACGGCTTCGTGGTCTCACTCGCGAACTTCATCATCATACCCGCTGGAGAGTCCGCGTTCATATTTGCGTTCTCACGAGTCACGTCGTTGCTCTTAGCGTCGATGATAGCCTGGAACAGGTCACGAGTCTTGGCACGTCGCGCAATGCTACGCTGGTCACGATAAGCGATGTACTTCTTAGCCACGTCCTTACGGGAGCTCTTCATGAGCTCAATCTCGACAGAGTCCTGAATGGCTTCAACGTCCATCTGCTCCTTACCCGTACTGCCTATACGATCAGAGATACGCTGAATAAGAGCTTCATCCTCACCCTTATCCGTTGCCAACATGGCCTTACGTATCGCTGCCTTTATCTTTTCCTCGTTATAGCCGACAATGCGACCATCACGCTTCTTAACAGTTTGAATCATGAGACCTAATTTCTTAATTGGTTATATAGTTAAATGAAATGGTATAAGTTTCGTCTTTACTTTCTGCATGCAAAGATATAAAAGAATAAATAGAAACACTAAACATATCATGATAATTTTTTTTATTAGAACTCAGTTCAAATAGAGACTCAAACTTAACCATCGAAACATCTCCATTTCAAGAGACCTTGACCACCTTCGAATTGAGCGAAGACATTTAAATTGACTCAGAAAAACAACTTCAAGACAATCAAAACGGTGCGGTCAGACAACGTGAAGGAATGTTTGAACTATACAAGTTTTACGACAAAAAAGCATCACTCCTCATCACATAACAGACAAAGAGTCAACATAATACAAAACCAATAAAAACACAAGTAGCGCAAGCGACATTAATTAAATCTTGTAAATATTACAATCAAATCTTCCCTTCTGAGAGCAACCGTAAGATAATAATAGAGCTACCATTATAGAATAAGGTGTTGAAAACGGAGCCAGAAGAGCACGGTCGTCACAGACCCATCCAACATAAATGTCAAAAAAACATAAACTTCATACGCAAACAGCTAATATCACGGTCATTTATCCGTGGCTCGAACGGCAACAGCAGCCGGTCGAGACACTCATCAGAAATAGACAAGGGCAAAACTACGGGTAAGACAGAAAGTACACGAAAAAAGCTCTGAAAATGCCAAATTGTCCTGCAAACACGTCAATTTGTCACGGAAAAGCACTTGGAACACCATTTGAGCAATGAAAAGCAAAAAAACAGACGAAACGATTGATAACAACAACTTAAATAAAAGAATTATGAACTTCAACAACTTTACAATCAAAGCACAAGAGGCGATACAAGAGGCAGTCAATGTTGTCCAGCAGAATGGGCAGCAGATGATTGAGCCGGTACACCTCATGGTCGGTATACTTAAAGTTGGCGAGAATGTAACCAACTTTATCTTTCAGAAATTGGGCATCAACGCGCGGAAGTTTCAGGAGCTGATAACCAGCGAGGCAGCGTCCAGGCCAAAGGTCAGCGGCAGCGAGCCGTACCTTGACAGGAAGACCAACGAGGTATTGCAGAAAGCCATCAGCAACTCAAAGGAGATGGGCGACGAGTTCGTCAGTCTTGAGCCTATCTTATTGGCGTTACTACAGACAGAAAGCACCACAAGCAAGATAATGAAGGACTTCGGCTTTACGGAGGACGGCATGCGCAAAGCAATATCCGAGCTGCGTAACGGTCAGAAGGTGGACAGTCAGTCGAGCGAGGACACATACCAAGCGTTGGAAAAGTACGCCACCAACCTCATCGAGCAGGCCAGGTCAGGTAAGCTAGACCCAGTCATCGGTCGTGACGAGGAGATACGAAGGGTGCTTCAAATCCTGTCAAGAAGGACGAAGAACAACCCTATCCTCATCGGTGAGCCAGGAACAGGAAAGACGGCCATCGTGGAAGGCTTGGCACACAGGATACTACGTGGTGACGTCCCTGACAACCTCAAGGACAAACGTCTTTACTCACTCGACATGGGAGCGCTCATAGCCGGCGCCAAATACAAGGGTGAGTTTGAGGAGAGACTGAAATCCGTCATCAACGAGGTGACTAAGAGTGAGGGTAACATCATCCTCTTCATAGACGAGATACACACGTTAGTGGGAGCAGGAAAGAGCGAGGGCGCAATGGACGCCGCCAATATCCTCAAGCCAGCTCTGGCAAGAGGAGAGCTCAGGAGCATTGGAGCAACGACACTCGACGAGTACCAGAAATACTTCGAGAAGGACAAGGCGCTGGAGCGCCGATTCCAGACCGTCATGGTGGACGAGCCTGACGTGCCATCCAGCGTGTCAATACTTCGTGGACTGAAGGAACGCTACGAGAACCACCACAAAGTACGTATCAAGGACGAAGCCATCATAGCCGCCGTGGAGCTGTCAAACAGATACATCACGGAGAGGTTCCTGCCGGACAAGGCGATTGACCTCATGGATGAGGCAGCCGCCAAACTGAGGATGGAGCGAGACTCTCTGCCTGAGGAACTCGACGAGATAACACGTCGTCTCAAACAGCTCGAGATAGAGCGCGAGGCTATCAAACGTGAGGGTGACACGGACAAACTGGAGTCATTGAACAAAGAGATAGCGGACCTCAAGGACGAGGAGACATCATACAACAGCAAATGGCAGGCAGAGAGAGGACTCGTCAACAAGATACAACAAGACAAGCAGCAGATCGAACAGCTGAAGTTTGAGGCTGACAAGGCCGAGCGTGAGGGCGACTACGGCAAGGTGGCAGAGATACGCTACGGCAAGCTCAAGGAGCTGGAGGCTGACATCGCCAAGATACAGGAAGAGCTGAGCAAGACACAAGGCAGCAACGCCATGATTAAGGAAGAGGTGACAGCCGACGACATCGCCGACGTGGTCAGCAGATGGACGGGCATCCCTGTCAGCAAGATGCAAATGAGCGAGCGCACGAAACTGCTGAACCTCGAGGACGAGTTGCACAAACGCGTGGTAGGACAGAACGAGGCGATACAGGCTGTGTCTGACGCAGTCAGGAGAAGCCGGGCTGGCCTTCAGGACCCTAAGAGACCTATAGGAAGCTTCATCTTCCTCGGTACCACCGGAGTCGGAAAGACCGAGCTCGCCAAGGCATTGGCAGAATACCTGTTCGACGACGAGACAATGATGACGCGAATAGACATGAGTGAGTATCAGGAGAAGCATAGCGTCAGCCGTCTGATAGGAGCGCCTCCAGGATACGTAGGCTACGACGAGGGTGGACAGCTCACCGAGGCCGTGCGGCGCAAGCCATACTCCGTCATCCTGTTCGACGAAATAGAGAAAGCACATCCTGACGTGTTCAACATCCTGCTTCAGGTTCTCGACGACGGACGTCTGACAGACAACAAGGGCAGGACGGTCAACTTCAAGAACACCATCATCATCATGACGTCCAACTTGGGCAGCCACATCATAATGGAAAAAGGCGAGGACGCGTACGAGGAAGTGATGTACATGCTGAAGAAGAGCATCAGACCTGAGTTCCTCAACCGTATCGATGAGATCATGATGTTCAAACCGCTGAACAAGGATGAGATAAGACACATCGTGAGACTACAGGTAAACAGTGTGGCAAAATCTCTACAGGAGAACGGTATATCAATGGAATGTACAGACGATGCCATCGATGCCATCGCCAAAGCGGGCTTCGACCCTGAGTTCGGCGCAAGACCTGTCAAGAGGGCATTGCAAAGAGAGCTGCTCAACGAGCTTTCTAAGAAGATTCTGTCCGGAGAAGTGAGAAGGGACAGCAAGATCACAGTGGACGCGAGCGACGGACAGCTGATATTCAGAAATTAAGCGACACACTGACGGCGCGTGTCATGAAGTGCACCCCGAAAGTTCATAAAGACTTTCGGGGTTTATTGTGTAAATAGCTCAGAGTCATTATTATACAGAACCAAAGATTAACACAAGCATAACTATGGAAGGTTAGCACCTTCACTATACACAGACACAACAAGGCCATAACCAGAACAAGACTGACAGGTGGAATATCGGACAATTTTGACTATAACCAAATTTCCTATGCCTATTTTCCGCAAAAATTGCGTTAATCCACTGATAATCTTATTACAAGGCTTTCAAAAACCATGTGTCTCTTTTTTAAAATTCTCAGGTTAGGAGATAGTCTGTATACAGGTCTGAGAATTTAAAAATCCTAACCTTAACTTTTCAACGTCCTAACCTAAGATTTTCAGATGCCGAATAAGCCACGATAAAATTTCAGAAGTCATTTTTTCGTTGCCCCGTGTCAACAGAAAAAGAGGAGTTTCGGACAACAAAAAATGGCAGTGTGAATAGGAAATCTGGTCAAGTCTAAAGCGTATACCACCCTACCGCACATTTCACATTAAAAGAAGATGTGACTATCAGTAGCCTTGTCCGGAAAATAGGACAAAATACGCTTGACAGAAGGAAACCAACAAAGTATAGGGTTTGATAAAAGAAAATAAAACGAAAGATTTATAATAAAAGTAACGAAATACCATTGTATTAAAGCACTTTAGCAGATTTTACGATAATTATTAAACTATGCTAACTTCCGCTATTGTGATACACTTTTTGTTGCATATTTGTTACGTGATTCAAATTTTTGTTGTATCTTTGCACCGAGTTTTGAACGTTATGTGTAACTTTTAATAATGTCGCAATGGCAAGACCTAAGAAATCATTGAAGGTAAAAGAACCCATCCGCATTCGAGAACGCAAATTGGCGGATGGCAACATCAGCCTGTACCTTGACATCTATGTGAAGGGTACTCGCAAGTATGAATCGCTTGGGCTGTATCTCATCCCAGAGAGTCTGCCCAATGCCAAAGCTGCCAATGCGAGGACACGAAGCATTGCCGAGAAGATAAAGTCTGACCGCATTATCGCCCTGCAAGACCGTGGTATCAAGCAGTGGGACAAGATAAAGCGTTCTAATATGTCGCTCGTCGAATGGCTTA
>CALCEL010000108.1 GCA_937900485.1 uncultured Prevotellaceae bacterium | reverse complement strand
GAGCTTTCTGTACGAGTGAGTAGTCATCATACTCAGGTGCGTTTTCGATAGCTGACTTCAACCAGTAAGCGTATGACTCATTAGTGTTACCGTAGTAAATAAGCTTAGCGTCGTCGATACCTATCCAGTTCTGCTGTGACTTAGGCAAGTTGAGACCAACCTCAAGGTTGTTGTCAGTCACGAGTGTGTAAACTGTATACGGAGTCATTGTGCTACCTGTTGTTACCTCTACGCTGTCATTGTTAGCGTATACGTAGCATCCGTCACCACCATTTGTGGCTGCTGAGAGTGTGAACTGATATACTCCGTTTGGAATGTCAGCGATTGATACGTAAGTCTTTCCTGTGAATGTGCTTGGATGCCATGCTTCAAGGAAGTATGTGTCGTCGGCCATCTTACCAGGAGTACCACCTGTCTGGTAGTTCTGAGCTGAGTGTGTTCTCTGCCATACACCAGCACCCTGATTAAGCTCGAAGTCTGCGTCTGGGATGTAGTTCTCAGTGATGTTCTGAGGATTCTCTGGTGATGCGAGGTTCTCTTTATATTTATTGATGAGTGTGTTGACAGCGTCGATGGCAGCTATTATCTGGTCGTTAGTAGATGCTGTGTTGTCGTATACGGCCTTAGCGTCTGTAACGTCGATACTGTAATTCTCTGCCTCCTCAATCTTGCTGCCAAGTGTCATTGCGTTCTCATAGAGAGTATATGCCACGAAGTACTCGTCATAGTCAGCTGGCATAACGATACCCCATCTGTTCTGTACAGTAGTGCTCTCTGACTCTGGGTTGTTGAGGTAAAGCTCTGTCTTGTTGCTCTGTGAAAGGTCGATACCGAGTGGATAAGTTTCGTGCTCAGCCAAACCGACGTTGTAGATGAGATAGGTGCCATCTGACTGCTTGTCGAATTGCCAGTTGATGGAACCGTTGTTGTTGTAGTCTACCCAAAGATCACTCTGTGATGATGCGAAGACATAGAACATGGCGCCTTTTGTCTCGACTGAGTCTTTGATTGTAACAATCTCGTCGGACATACCTTCAGCATGCTCGATTACACACTTGTAACCCTTATTTGTACTTACACTTGCTCGTGTGTTCCATGAGTTAGCACCAAGGAAAAACGCATTGGCATCAACGTTATAGAGATAACACGTATCGTTCAGCACAACATCTCCGTACTTAGGTGTTGGAGCTGTCCACTGTGCGAACGTTGGTGCACTCATTAACATCGATGCTGCGAAAAGAAGTAAATTTCTATTCATAGTAAGTGATGTTTAATAAGTTGGACTTAGTATAAGGATACACTTCGCCCTTAGTTAGTTATAATTTTTTACCTTAATTATTGCAAAGAAAATAAAAAAGAGTGAAACTATCATTAAGTTTCACTCTTTTTTTCAAACAGGTAAATTTTATTTTTACCGAGTAATTACCTCTATTACTTTACAAATACCTTCTTAATAGTACCGTCTGTCATCTTAACGATGTTGATACCATTCTGGAACTTGTCAGTCTTGAGACCAGATACTGTGAATATTGAGTTGATGTTCTCTACATCGTTCTCAATCTCATCAATGCTTACAGCACCGTTAGTAACATCTCTTGAGTCTGCGAGTGAGCTGTTGTTACCATAATAGTTAAGCACGAAGTTGTCGGCAGCGAACCAGCGTGCTGAGCAGTCACCTACTGTTGTCATACCGATAGTAACGTCTGTTGCGTCGTTAGGCACTGTGAAGACGATACTGTAGTCCTGAGCAACTGTTGCGCCGTCCTCCTGGACTTTGATTTCCTCACTGTAAACATTATCTCCAGCTAATACGTAGAAATAAACACGACCTGTGTTCTCTACCTCGTTTCCATCTTCGTCAACTGTAGTAGCTGCAGTTTGTCCGTTGAGTGAGTTAGCTGCTTGTGCGGAGATTGTGTACTTACCAGCTGGAAGAGCCTCCAATACCTGGTAGATATTGAACTTAAGACCAACAGCTGTTGGGTTCCAGAACTCTATTGACTGACCGTCGATACCACTCGCGAGGTAAGGACCATTCTGACAATCCTTAGTGTAAGTCCAACCCTCACATGTTGTACCTGTCTCGAGGTCAGCGTTAGCGATGTAGCTTGTGAAGTTTATTGGGTTGTCGTCAGAAGCATTCTCTGGATTAGGAATCTTAAGACTCTTGATGAGTGCGTTAATATCCTCAGTAGCTGCAAGTACTTCTTCTGTTGTCATTGCGAGATAAGCATCCTGAGTGTATGTGTTAGACTTCTCGAGATACTCCTGCTGTGACTCTGGTCTTGCGTTGTCGTAGTATTCACCTACAACATTGTTGAGTTCATCAACAGCATTTACGTAAGCGATGTTAGCCTCATAGTTAGCCTTTGCCTCTGTGAGTGTCTTGTTAACATTCTGCAATGCCTCCCAGAGATCTTCAGCGCTGTCATCAGCAGTAAGCTTGCCGGCGTTCTCACATAAGAGGTTAGCGTTCTCAAGAACTGACTGAGAAAGGTAAGCCTGGTTCTCTGTGTTAGCGATGTAGTCATCAAGCTCTGCCACATACTTAGTGAGCACTGTAGCGATAGCCTCTGGGTTCTTACCCTCGTAAGTGAGCTGGAATCCTGAGAAGAGGAACCAGTGAACAGTGTTACCGTCTGATGTGATACCAATCTTCATGTCCTCACCGTCACCAACAAGACCGTAAGTCTTAACCTCATATCGTCCTGCGCTGAATGCTACAGACGCACCAACCATACAGTTTGGAACATAACCGTCAATAGTCTGTCCGTTAGGAAGTGAACCATTGTAGTTATAGTCATATCCTGTTGTCCAAGTACTTGATGGGTAGAAACTGTTAGTTGTTGTTGTGAGGTAGCAGTTTTCCTGGTCAATAGCGTCGTCTTTTGAAATGACGTCAGCAAGAATGTTCTGAACTGTAGTACGGAAGTTGTTCATGTACAACCAGCACTTGATTTCCTCGCTGCCATTGTAGTCACCGTTACCGCTAGGACGTACGAAAGCGTGAGTCTTGATACTGTAGATACCTGCAGGAGCATTCTTCACTGTCTGATAGAAGTCAACTGTAGTACTGTATCTCTCAGCACACATATATGAGTCAAGACCTCCGAGTACAGCTGTACCCGTCCATCCGTTTGTTGTGTGAGTTGTTGTTCCGCTACCGAAGTTTGCGTTAACAAGCATACCTGTACAGTCTGCTCCCTCAACGATGCTACCAGCTACGGCAACTGAATAGAGTGAGTCAACAGTGTTAATATACTTGTTTACTTCCTCTGTGTTGTATGGGAACTCATTCAACACTTGCTTTGGAGTGTACTGTGGATAAGCCTCAGAGAGCTCTAACTCCTCAGCGTCATCCTGGTCGATGAACTCAACCCACTCAGTCCAAAGGTCACCGTTGTATGTGTCAACGTTGTGGTTTGGATCCCATTCGTTGTTGTACTTGTTGAGGAGTGTCTCATATACTGCGGCGTTGTCCTCGACAGCCTTCTTAGCTTCAGTTGCCTCTTTAGCGGCAGCCTTGATGTCCTCAACCTCTGTAGCTTTGTTGAATGCCTCAACAGCATCGTTGTATGCCTTGATGAGGTCTGCGTTTGCATTCTCTGTTACCTCATCGAATGAGTAAGAAGACTTGATAAGCTTAAGAGCGTTGGCCTCTACATCGCTATTACCGTAGTAAGTAAGCTCAGTGTTCTTGAATGCTACCCAGTTGAAGTTAGCGTTCTTGATATCGATACCGAACTCGATATCACTGGCCTCTTTGACGATGGCGATAATGTTGAAGTAGTTTGATGACCAGAGTACTGACTTAGATCCAGACATGTACATGCTTGTCTCCTTGTTGAGTACCATCTCATTGTCACCGAAGTACATCTTAGCACCGACGATAGAGTCAGCTCCAGCCTCGTTGTAAAGACGAATATCAATTGTCAGCTTGTACAAACCAGGTGCAGCATTGCTGAGAACCTGATAAATCTTCTGGTCTGACAAAATGCTACCTGAGCCAACCCAGTCCTCACAGAATGGAGTGGTCATGTCTGTACCATCACCATTGTTGTTAGCCTCTGTTGACCAAGTGTTAGTATGCCATGTACCAACCTGACCTGTTCCTGTGAATTCACGAGTCCATGGGTCAATTGTTGAACCGTCACCAATCTCGATGGACAATGGCTTATCGAATGAAGCGAGAGATGCCTTATAGCTTGTGATGATATCTTGGATGGTCTTCAAAGCTGTTGTCAACTCTTCTGCTGTAGACGATGTGTTGTTGTAGATAGCCTCTACTGAAGAGTAGTCAAGATTCTTGAACTCGCCAGCCTTCACGCTTGCAATTGAGTCCTTGAGAATGAGTGATGCCTTGTAAGCGGCGATCTGTGGCTGAAGAGTAGCGTATGTCTCAGGTGTGATGAAATACCACTCATCATAGAAATTGCCTGAGAATGTGTTTTGCTCTGTTGTCTCTCCGTCAGCTGTATACTCATACTTGTGCTTATCATCATATATGTAAAGACGAGTATTGCCAGTCTTACCCTCGAAATACTCAGCTACGCCAAGTGTTCCTTCTCTGTTGAGGTCTGTCGCAAGCTCAGTAATGTTTTGGAACTTGTAGCTTCCGTTAGCCTGTTTAGTAACAACCCACTTGTTTACACCAGGGTAGTTGTCATTTTCCTCGTTATTGGATGCGTCCACCCACATAGCGTCGTAGTTGTTACATGATACGTACAACCATGATGTCTTTGTTGAAGGATAACATCCAATGTTCCAAGTGGTCTGGTCTGAGCCATTATCAATCTTGAACATTTTGATTGAATCTCCGAACTCAACGGCTGATGCGCGTGTGTTCCAATCATTTGCTCCTGCGAAGAAGCTCAATGTTGCAGGGTTATAAAGGAATTGTACCTCATTTCCACTATCGTCCATGTCCACGGTACTTGGCATACCAGGAGCAGTCCACTGTGCAAATGCTGAACAACTCATTACAGCTGATGCAACAAGAAATAATGATTTTTTCATTACGGTTAAAATTTAGATTAGTTAAAAAAATATTTTGTATTTTATTTGTATCAAATTATTGATTATTCAATGGTATAAAATTACTCTTTTGGATTATTTCTTGTTTTGATTATAGTTAAGGTTTAAGTAAATAAATATAGATTTGTTTTGGTGTAGTCTAAGTACACTATTCTCTACTCATCAAAATGCAAACTAAAAAAATAAAAAAATAAAAAACAAATAAATCTTTCTTTTTTATCTTAATCTACCTATATTTTATCTGAGATTTTACATTTTATTCTTATTAACATACTTTTTAAGTGTCATTAGTACAATTATATTTTTTAGTGTACTAATTCTTTCAACTGTCTGCATACGTTATGAATTATTTGCGTTCTCACATAACTTTTGCGTTATTGCCATAATAAAAAAATAGGATGGTGTCATCAACATCATCCTATTTCTATTATATTGATTAGAGGTCACAAGTTACTATGACACATCTGTTCTTATCATTTTGACTGAATGGCTGTACAGTGTCTCCGTATGCCTTAATATTAATCTGGTCATCGCTGACACCCTTATTTCTCAGGAGATCCGCAACTTTGTTAGCTCTTTCCTCAGAATATTTCTGATTGAGTTCAGGATTTCCAGTATCCTTGTCGGCGTAACCCTCAACAGTCACCGTCTTATCCTTGTGGTGGTTAAGCCACAAAATGATGTTGTTGAGTGACTCCTCATGATTAGGATCTGACTCGCTGATCTCATAGAAGAAAATCTCTCTCAGTGGTCTTCTCCAGATTGGTCCTTTAGGTTTACGTCTGAGGTCCTCTGGTTCTTTAGCTTTAGCGCCTGCCTTCTTGAAACCGAACTTGTATGTACCAGACAGTTGTGCAGTAATCATCCAGTCGTCAGAGTTATTATATTTAGAGTTGAACTTATCGTCCAGTGAGTTGAGGTCCACCTCAACACCGAGACTGAAATGCTTTGAGATATTGTAGTCTGCGAGCACGCCTACTCTCAGGTTATGTCCGAGCAGACTATTTCTTGTGTTCTGCTTATCACCCCAAGCGTTGCTGAGATCATAGCCGTTAGTCCAGCTTGTATTTTGTAGAGTCTCGAACTCGTCGTTGTTCCATGCGTAGTTAAGTCCTACACCTCCGAGGAGGAACAAGTTGAACTTTGAGTAGTTCTTATCTGTGAAAACATTGCACAGATTCAGCATCAAGTCAACATTCGAGTTGATGTAGTTGTATCCGTACTTAGCGATAACATCGTCTTGCTTAAATCCGCCGCCTTGTCTGAATCCGTTGAAATGAAGTCTCGCACCGAAAGAAGGTGAAAACATTCCTCCGACAGCGACACTGAATGTTGGGTGTAAAATCTTGAATGCGTTAACATCCGTGAATTGAGTGGATGCTCCTGCTTGAACCTGAATGAAGTAATATGGTTGTGGCTTGTAGCCCAGTTCTCTTTCCTCTTCCTCCTGAACTGTGTTTTGTGCATTAGTGTTAACAACGCACAATGTCAGTAAAGAAGCTGTGATAGCGGTTTTTAGATTAAGCATAATTTAGTAATGATTTTAGTGTTTCCATTTTATTTTGGTGTCAAAATTAGTTAATAATAAGTTATTGAACAAACTAAAAATCAAAAAAGTTGTATATTTGCGAAAATTTAGTCTAAAACAATGGTGACGGTAAAGAAAGTTAAAACAAAGAGTGAACTAAAGAGTTTCATCAGGTTTAACTACGAACTTTATAAGGATAATCCCTATTCTGTACCAGACCTTTACGAAGATATGCTTAACACTTTTACAGAGAAGAATGCTGCTATGGAGTTTTGTGAGGCAGCTTTTTTTCTTGCATATAATGAGGGTGGTGATATAGTGGGTCGTGTAGCTGGTATAATAAATCGTAGAGCTAACGAGAAGTGGAATTCTAATACTGTTCGTTTCGGATGGATTGACTTTATTGATGATTATGATGTCTCTTCCGCATTATTAGATGCGGTAGTGAAGTGGGGTAGGGAGTATGGTATGGACAATATCGAAGGACCGTTAGGTTTCACGGATTTTGATGCCGAGGGCTTATTGATTGAAGGTTTCGATCAGATGAGCACTATGGCTACGATTTATAACTTTCCATATTACGTTTCGCACATAGAGAGATATGGTTTGGAAAAAGCCGTTGACTGGATTGAGATTCTCATGAATGTGCCAGATGAGATACCTGAGCGTCTTTGTCGTATTGCTCGTCTTGTAATGGACAAGTATAATCTTAAGATAGTTAAGTACTCATCAGCGAAGAAAATCAAGAAAGACTATGGTCAGGCTATGTTCCAGTGTATTAACTCTGCGTACGGTTACCTGTTTGGTTATAGTGAGCTCACTCCTAAGCAGATTGACCAGTATGTTGACATGTATCTGCCAATCCTGGATCTTGATTTACTGTCCATCATCACTGAGGAAAACGGTCGACTGATAGGTGTGGGTATATCCATGCCGTCACTCTCACGTGCTCTGCAGTCAGCCAAGGGAAAGCTTTTACCTTTTGGATGGTGGCATTTGCTTAAGGCTTTGAAGTTCTCTCATTCTGATACCCTTGACCTGCTTTTGGTAGCTGTCCTTCCTGAGTATCAGAGTAAGGGAGTGAATGCGTTATTCTTCTATGACCTTTTGCCATTGATAAAAAAGAAAGGATTCAAATACGTTGAGTCTAATCCCGAGTTAGAGTCCAACGAGAAGGTTCAGCAGCAATGGGTCTATTTTGATAGAAAGATACACAAGCGTAGAAGATGTTATAAGAAAAAAATATAAATTACTATATGGATGAATTGGAAGTCAGCTCTCAGCAAACTGGAGCTGTAGATTATGATGATAATAACATTATTCACCTCAGCGATATGGAACATGTGCGTGTGCGACCAGGAATGTACATTGGTCGTCTTGGAGATGGCTCACATGCTGAGGATGGTATATACGTGCTGTTGAAGGAAATCATCGACAACTCCATCGATGAGTTCAAGATGAACGCAGGAAAGCGTATTGACATAGATATTGAGGATAACCTTCGAGTTTCCGTCAGGGATTATGGTCGAGGCATTCCTCAGGGTAAGCTTATCGAGGCCGTTTCCCGTCTGAACACTGGAGGTAAGTATGACTCAAAGGCGTTTAAGAAATCCGTAGGACTGAATGGTGTGGGTGCCAAGGCTGTCAACGCCCTCTCCAGTCATTTTGAGGTAAGGAGTTACAGAGACGGACATGTCAGGAAAGCCACTTTCGAGAAAGGTGTTTTGAAGTCAGATGTCACTGAGCCAACTACAGAGGACAATGGTACATTCATAGCTTTTGAGCCAGACAACACTCTGTTCATCAATTACAAGTTTCAGCCAGAGTTTGTTGAGACCTTGCTCCGCAACTACACCTATTTGAACACAGGCCTTGAGATATATTATAATCAGCGTAAGATTATGTCAAGAAATGGTCTCAAGGACTTACTCATTGATACCATGGATACACAACCTTTGTATGACATCATTCATCTCAAAGGCGATGACATAGAGATTGCATTCACCCATACCAATCAACAGTATGGTGAGGAATATCATTCTTTCGTCAATGGTCAGCATACTATACAAGGAGGTACACACCAGAGTGCCTTCAAGGAACATATTGCCCGAACAATCAAGGATTTATTCAATAAAAATTATGACCTCGGTGATATCCGTAATGGCATAGTAGCCGCTATCGCCATCAACATACAGGAGCCACAGTTTGAGTCACAGACTAAAATCAAGCTCGGTTCTCTAACCATGGAACCAAACGGGGGAATCAGCGTCAATAAATTCGTTGGAGATTTCATAAAGGTTGAGGTAGATAATTACCTTCATAAGAACCTTGATGTTGCTGAGATTATTGAGCAGAAGATCAAAGACAATGAGCGTGACAGAAAGGCAATAGCCGGAGTCACTAAGTTAGCGAGAGAGAGAGCCAAGAAAGCTAATCTGCATAATAGAAAACTACGTGACTGTCGCGTACACCTTAACGATGCTAAGGGTGACTTAAAGGAGGAGAGTTGTATCTTCATCACTGAGGGTGACTCAGCAAGTGGTAGTATTACAAAGAGTAGGGATGTGAACACACAAGCGGTCTTCTCCCTTCGCGGTAAGCCTCTCAACTCTTTCGGATTGACAAAGAAAGTTGTTTACGAGAATGAGGAGTTCAATCTTCTTCAGGCAGCACTGAATATTGAGAATGGCATAGAAGGTCTGCGTTACAATAAGGTCATCGTGGCGACGGATGCCGACGTCGATGGAATGCACATACGTCTCCTCATGATCACCTTCTTCCTACAGTTCTTCCCTGAGTTGATCAGGAAAGGTCATGTGTTCATCCTCCAGACTCCACTCTTCCGTGTCAGACAAAGAAGGAAGCGTATCAAGAAAGAATTCATTGATAAGCTAGGCAAGTCCAAGGATGATAAGAGTGACTTCGTAACCTTGTACTGTTACAGTGAGGAAGAGAGAAAAGAGGCAATCCGTATGCTCTCTCCTGATCCTGAGATCACACGATTCAAAGGACTTGGTGAGATATCTCCTGATGAGTTCAAGAATTTTATCGGTGAGGATATCCGTCTTGAGGAAGTGACATTAAGAAAGAAAGACCAGGTCAAGGAACTTCTCGAGTATTATATGGGTAAGAATACTATGGACCGTCAGAATTTCATCATCAATAACCTCGTTATCGAGGAGGATGTTCCAGAGGAGGATACAGTATCTATGGATTAATAATTTCTATTCTATATATTCAGAATAATTATGCGTGCTTTGTTTGCCGGCTCTTTTGATCCGTTTACGCGTGGACATCAATCTATTGTTGACCGTACACTTGACAGTGTAGCTGATGAGGTTATAATAGCTATAGGTGTCAATTACAGAAAGAAATGTATGTTCTCTCTCGATGAGAGAATGAGTGTCATAAAACGTCTTTACTCTAAGAATCCACGAGTTAAAGTTCTCAGCTATGAGGGTTTGACAACCGACTTCGCCAAGGTGGTTGAGGCGGACTGCCTCGTCAGAGGTGTACGTTCATTACACGACTTCGAATATGAGCGTAACATAGCTGATGTCAATCGCAGGTTAACTGGTATAGAGACTATATTGTTATTCACTGAACCTGAACTGTCTTGTGTCAGCTCAAGCAATGTACGAGAGTTGCTAAGTTATGGCAAAGATGTAACACAATTCCTACCACGATGAAACAAATTTTATTTATTTTTTATCTTCTTTTAACGCCATTATCTTCTTTTTCTCAGCAGAAGTCAGGTTTGCTTGATGAAATCCAAATGCGTAAGTTTATGATGGCTATATACAGTATCAGTAATTTATACGTTGATACTGTCGACTGTCGTAAACTCGTAGAGGATGGTCTCAAGGGTATGGTTAAAGAGCTTGACCCTCATTCCACTTACACTTCAGCTAAGGATGTGGCGGAGCTTAATGAGCCTCTGACCGGTAGTTTTGAGGGTATTGGCGTACAGTATAATATCAATGCTGACACTCTTGTAGTCATTCAGCCTGTTGTAGGCGGACCATCCGAATCAGTAGGTATCGTCGCCGGCGACAAGATTGTACAGGTTAATGATACCTCCATTGCCGGCGTCAAGATGTCTAAAAAAGAGATTATGAGAAGACTCCGTGGTCCTAAAGGTTCTAAGGTCAAGTTAGGTGTATTACGTTCAGGAGATAAAAACCTTCGTACATTCGTCGTTTGTCGTGATAAGATTCCAGTGCTTACCGTTGATGGTTATTACATGATAGATTCAGAGAACGGTTATCTGAGAATCAGCAATTTCGGAGCTACAACACATGACGAGTTCGTCAAAGCTGTCAAGTATCTTCAATCTTGCGGTATGAAGAACTTAGTCATCGACCTTCAAGGCAATGGTGGTGGTTACCTGCAGACAGCGGTTGAGATTGCTGATGACCTGTTTGATAATAACGAGCTTATCGTCTATACCGACGGACGTTCAGTCGGCCGTCATGACTTTTTCTCTAAGAAAGGAAACATTGGAGTAAATAAGATCGTCATATTAGTCGACGGCTATTCTGCCTCCGCTTCAGAGATTCTCTCTGGTGCTATCCAGGATAACGATAGGGGAGTGGT
>CALCEL010000107.1 GCA_937900485.1 uncultured Prevotellaceae bacterium | reverse complement strand
AATTCTCGCTATGCGTATGCATGAACGGGAAAGGGGGCTTTATGAGGGACGACTAAGTAATTAAGATAGGTTGAGACGGGATTGTACGGAACAGGTTCTGTTCCATACAATCCCGTCTCAGTCACGTCAACATCAAAGAGAAGAGAATGCAAAGATTATTCGTTATGATAATCATTAGCACACCAAAAAATATTATCTTTGTATAAAACATTTAAGGATTCATGAACTTAGTCAAAAGACTCACCATAATAATAATATCGTGTACACTGACACTAACATCGCTATCCGCTAAAGGAATACATGACATCTTATTCACAAGAATGGATAGCACCTTAGGACTTGGCGACAACCGAGTATATCACATACTTCAAACTCGTAACGGAAATATCGCTGTCACGACACACAACAACATATGCATCTACAATGGCCTGTCGTTCACGAACATATCGACAGATACAGCTTTCAGCGTCAGACTTGACAACTACACAGGAGCCTATCACACATACACAGACAGACACGACAGACTGTGGATAAAAGACACACACAGGGTTAAGTGTCTGCAACTAAGCGAGACACTATTCAGAAACGACATCAAGGACATCATACGTTCGATAACACCCCAAAAGGTCATCGACATATTTGTGAGCGACTTAGGCAACATCTGGTGCGTCACGGACAAACGTCACATAGTGTCAGAGAACGGACTGTCCGTAGCCATCCCGGCACAGACGGGTGACATTCAGGATATCATGGAAGACAAGAACCACATTTACCTTTTCTCAAATCTTACTGACATCAGCAAGATAAGGAAAAAGGACGGGCAGGTGATTTACACTATAAAAGCCTTTGACAACAACAGATACACCAACACGTCTCTCGTGCTGAGAGGACAAAACGGCAACTTCTACCAGCTGCGCAACGACATGCGGGGAGGAGCGTGTCTATGCTTCAACACCAGCAGCAACACATGGAAGACACTGTTCGAGACAGACTACGTGCTGCACACGATAACGGCAGACGAGGAACAAGCGCTCGTGACCTCACGTGACGTCCTTTGGCAGATAGAACTACACGACAACCACGTCTCAAAAGTTGACAGCATAAACCTCAACGGCACATGGATCCTGCCCACACACATGAACACCATCTTCGCCGACCGCCAGAACGGCATCTGGATGGGAAGCTACCATAACGGACTGCTCTACGGACACCCGTCCAATAAAATCTTGAGGACATCACATCCTGTCAACCTTGAGGAATATGACAACGCCGACGGAAAGACACTCACAGGCAAGCCCTACCCTCTCATGCCAGAGCTGACAGACATCCTTGTGAACGGTGCGCCACAAACCAGACGAGAAGATGGAAAGACAAATATAGCATACACGAGAAGAGTGACGATAAAAGAGAATGACAAGATACAACTCACGTACACTCCGCAGAACTTCCCGCAACAAAAAAAACTAGAGTACCGCATCAGAGTCGGCGACGCCAGACATGAATGGAGAAAAACCGAGGACTACGACGGACACATTGACAACAACGGATGTTTGACAGTGAGCATAGACTTCAGAAAACAGGGTACGTACGAGGTGAGCGTGGCGGCATTCATAAAGGGAGACACTACACAAGAGCAGACGAACATATCCGACATCGACGTAAGCAGCATCACCTTTGACGTCCAAAAGCCATGGTGGTCCTACATGACATTACACATTATCATATTATTACTCGCCATTCACGTCACCACACTTATCCTCAGCGGCATGTACCTCAATGACGAGACTGACGGCAACGACGAGACAAGGACAGACGACGCAGAAGACAAGAGACACATGACAGAAGCGGACAGGGAATTCCTGAACAAGGCGACAAGACTCGTCGAAAAGAATATGTCGTCAAACGGCTATGGAGTGGAACAATTGGCCAACGACCTGTGCATGGAGAGAACCGGACTGTACAAAAAACTCAATCAGCTGGCAGATACCACGCCAAGCACTTTCATAAAGAGAATTAAGATAAACAATGCCATCAAACTGTTAGAGGAAGGCAACCACTCCGTCAACGAAGTGGCTGAGACATGCGGGTTAGGAAGTTCCAGCTATATGAGCAGATGCTTCCAGAGCGAGTTCGGCTGCACGCCTCTCGAATACGTGAAAAAACATCGTTTTCAACAATAGTATTGTATACATCAACAAAACTATTGTTTCTATCATGGTGATTTGCAGTATTTTTGCGTCGAAACAAATTTAAGCAAAAAGATATGAGAAAAATCATCACAGCATGTCTCGCATCACTATCATTAATGGTAAAGGCGGGAAATCACGACACCAAGGTCATACAATACGGACCTAACATTGTACGAGTGCTCAAAGGAGAAGACCATGCCTCCTTCAGCGTCATCATGAAACAACAAGCCAGCAGTGAGTCAACGATAAAGTGGAATATCGATGACAAGGGTAACGTGACATTCATGGACAAGAAGGGCAACGTGCTGCTCAAGGAGATATCACACAACATGACAGACATTAAGAATGGTGTCGACGCCGGCAAGAGCATCGTGTCACAGACATGGAGACTGGATACTGACGAGACGATTTACGGACTGGGTCAACAGGGAAAGAAAATCATGAACCAGCGAGACAACCACATACGTCTCTGGAACGTGAACAGAGAGATCTACATTCCTTATTTCACATCAGTGAAAGGCTACGGTCTGTATTGGGACAACGCCGGAGAGACATGGTTCGACGACTTCACGGACAAGGAGCACTACGGCACGACCTTCAAGAGCAGCGTGGCGAGCGGCGTGGACTACTATTTCATATACAAGGACGGCACACAGGACGGTGTGATAGACGGAATAAGACAACTTACCGGTCAAGCCACCATGTTTCCGTTATGGACCATGGGATACTGGCAGTGCAGAGAACGCTACAGAACCCCTGACGAGCTCAGCAATGTGTTGGACGAGCACCGCAAGCGCCACATACCGCTCGACGGAATAGTGCAAGACTGGCAGTACTGGGGATGTGACTCAAACTGGAACTCCATGAGATTCGAGAACCCACATTACCTTA
>CALCEL010000106.1 GCA_937900485.1 uncultured Prevotellaceae bacterium | reverse complement strand
TCCTGGGTTTCAAGGGGTAAAGTGACCTTGTATAATGTTTAGCGGACAGTAATAATTTGAAATAAGAAAAAGTGGTGAACCTTATTTCGTATCAGGCTCACCACTTAAGTATATTGAGTAAAAAGGAATTATCGAGGTTGTCTCAGCGACGCGTCTCGACAAGACCAATTTCAGAAATCATCACTATTGAATTTCTGCCGTCTCCTGCTCCGCATCCGCCTCCTTATTCTCTTTCTTCTTAGCGAGATACTCCGGTAATGCCAGTCCAGCCTGATCGAACAGGTCATTCAAAGGAGGGACGCTCTTGATGAGACCAGAGAGAAAGTTAGCCGTACTTCCCTTGCCGTCAGAGCCCTGTCCGCTATCCCAAACAGTGACATGGTCGATGTTGATGCCCTTGACAGCCTCAACCTGAGTCTTGACGAGGTCAGGCAGTTTCTCGAGCAGGAGTAACATATAAGCCTTGTTGGCGTCGCCTCCAGCAGCCTGTACCATCTTATCATAACCGGCAGCCTGACGAGAGAGGATTTCAAAGAGACCTCGCGCCTCAGCCTCCATCTTAGCGTACTGTGCGTCAGCCTCACCCTTAGCGTTGACTCTGACCTTCTCAGCCTCTGCCTCAGCCTCGATAATCCTACGTTTCTTCTCGATTTCCTGACTGACGAGGACGTTAGCGCTCTGAGTAGCTCGCTCACGCTCTGCTCTCGCTTCCTCGGCAGCTCGCTCAGCGGAGTACGCCTCCTCGAGTGCCTTAGCCTGAGCCACCTTCTCTGCGGCAGTGGCCTTACGCTGTGCCTCTGCTTCTCTCTCACGTCTCTCCGCGTCAGAGTCAGCGATCTGCACCTTAGCCTCGTTCTCACCGCGCACGGCCATCGCATTGGCCTCAGCCGTCCTGACACGTGTCTCACGGTTGGCCTCAGCCTTACCGATTTCTCCGAACTTCTCCTGCTCAGCCACACGCACCTTAGCCTCGTTGATGGCTTTGGCGGCAGCTTCCTGACCCAAGGCCTCGATATAGCCGGACTCGTCATTGATATCCGTCACGTTGACGTTGATAAGACGGAGACCTATCTTCTTCAGCTCACCCTCCACGTTGCTGGATATAGCCTCCAGGAACTTGTCGCGGTCGCTGTTGAGCTCCTCAATACTCATCGTGGCGATGACGAGACGGAGCTGTCCGAACAGGATATCACGAGCCAGCTCCTGAATCTGACCCGCTGACAGTCCCAAGAGACGCTCAGCCGCCGCATTCATGCAGTCGGGGTCAGTGGATATGGCCACGGTGAAACGACATGGGACGTCGACTCGGATGTTCTGACGAGAGAGGGCGTTGGTAAGGTTAGCGTCTATGCTTATCGGTGTGAGTGAGAGATAAGCATAATCCTCGATGATAGGCCACACGAAAGCACCGCCACCATGCACACACTTGGCTGACTTCTTGTTGCTTGAGTTGCCACCGTAGATGACAAGGATCTTGTCAGAAGGACAACGTCTGTAACGATTAACGATTGCCGCTAACAGAATCACAAGGACGATTACTGCGGCTAAGATAACATACATTTTTTCCATAAATATTTAGGTTGATTCTATACTAACTTGACCAATAACGTCTTACCGTCTAGCACCTCGACGACCTTAATCCTCGCTCCCGTCGGTATCTCCTCGTCATGCGTGACAGCCGGGTACTCGAAAACCGAGCCGCGGAGACTGATCTGCACCTTGCCGGCGGCTGTGCCGCCAGCCGGTATCCTAAGATAGACGTCCGCCTCCTTGCCGACAGCCTCATTGATGTTCACGGCACCGTTTGACTCAAAGGTCATGAGTTTCTTACGAAGGAAAAAGAACATATAACCGAAGAGTAGTCCAACACCTATAGCTACGATGAACACAAGGATCTTGGCGGAGAACGCATTGTAGAAACTCACTCCTGCCCAACCGAAGCCCACGAAGAAATTCACTAGGCTTCGCATCGAGAAGAGACTCAATGCTCCTCCCGTGTCCATTGTGTCACCGTCAAAACTCACATCGAGGTCCGACCCAGCATTGTCCATTCCGATTATAGTCAAAACAGACTGCAATGCAAATACTAATGAACTAATCAGGGCACAACCCCAAAACACTTGTAATCCGGAATCCAGTCCGTAATACCACGTGGCAAAATCATTCATTGATTAGACTATTTTAGTTAATTATACTTGACGCAAACTTAACATAATTTTCCGTAAAAAAAATATATGTGTCACAAAAAAGACTCTGATTTACCCAAAAAACAGTAACTTTGTAAAAAATTAACACACACTGTCATCTCTGATGATGGACAGACTAAGATAACATAGTAAATAATGTCAACAATAATATACCCATCACCAATCTTCGGCCCCATTCACAGCCGACGATTAGGAGTGTCACTTGGCGTCAACCTGCTGCCTGATGACGGTAAGGTATGTACTTTCGATTGTATCTACTGTGAGTGCGGATTCAACGGCGACCACAAGGCTAACAACAAAATGCCGGACAGGGAGACAGTGAGAAGGTCGCTGGAGGAAAGGCTACGCTCTATGAGGGAAAACGGACCGCAACCCGACGTCATCACTTTCGCTGGCAACGGCGAGCCAACAGCCAACCCTGCCTTTCCCGAGATCATAGATGACACGATAGCGCTCAGAGACACATACTTCCCGGACGCTAAGATCAGCGTGCTGTCAAACGCCACACTGTGCGGCAGGGAAAGGATACGCGAGGCACTGATGAGAGTCGACAACAATATCCTCAAACTTGACACTGTGGACGCAGACTATATCGAGTGTGTTGACAGACCGGTGACACACTACGACGTGGACAAGATGATTGAGGACCTCTGCGCGTTCAAAGGACAATGTATCATACAGACCATGTTCATGAAGGGCACGGGGATGAACGGCGAGAACGTGGATAACACGACGGACAACTTCGTGTTACCATGGATTGAGAGCCTCAAGAGGATTAAGCCGCGACAGGTGATGATATACACCATCGACAGAGAGACACCAGACAAGGGACTCGCTAAGGCGACACATGACGAACTGGATAAGATCGCGGAGATGGTTAGGGCTGAGGGACTAAACGTGAACATCTCTTACTGACACTTAGAAGGAAGAATGAAATGGCACAACTGATAGATATAGAGGCAGTGGTAAGGAACAAGTTTCCTAAGCAATATGAGAAAATCCCGAGCTTCGTCTTCTCCTTCGTCAAATGGCTGATTTGCCAGAAGCGAATGAACGAGATTCTGACGCAGCTCGACGGACAGGAAGGCGTGAGTTTCGCCGACGGAGTGACTAAGATCCTCAACGTCAACTACAGAATGCACGGAGAGGATAACATGCCGGAGCGGGGACGGCTGATTTTCACGTCTAACCACCCTCTCGGCGGATTCGACGGCATTTCGTACATCAAGATTCTCGGGAAGAGATATCCTAAGATGAAATTCATCGTCAATGATATGCTGATGAACATTAAGCCTCTGAAGGATGTGTTCCTGCCCGTCAACACTCTCGGCAAACAGAAACGAGGAGACATGAACGCCATCGAGAGCGCATACCATGACGACGAGACGCAGCTGATGACGTTCCCTGCCGGTTTCTGTTCACGGTATATCGACGGCAAGATTCAGGACATAACATGGAAGAAGTCGGTCATACGTCAGGCGGTGGACTCACAAAGGGATATCGTGCCGATGTTTTTCGACGGCAGAAACTCCATCACGTTCTATGCGGTGGAGCTGCTACGAAGGAAGCTCGGCATGAAATTCAACATAGGTCTCGTGCTGCTGCCATGGCAGACGGTCAAGACGGCAAGCAACAAGACGTTCGACATATACATCGGCAAGCCTATTCCGTGGCAGACGTTCGACGACTCGAAGACGACAGCGCAATGGGCGGAATGGCTGCGAGAACAGACCTACTCGCTGAAGAAATGACAAAAGCAATCCGGGCCACCTTGTGACCCGGATTGCTTTTATCCGAAACTCCAATCCACATTCTCTAACGACCCGTCTCTCTGCACCTCTTCACTCTCGGCTTTCATCATCACCTCATGAGCCTTCTCATAATCCTCATCCCGAACCAGCACGTCAACGCCCGTGAAGGCTGAAATCACACCATGATAGAGATTGGTTATATTCTCATTGCCTAACATACACGCTATTCCTTCAGCATTTAACGATCCCTTCAGCACTTGTGCCTCAAAGTCACTATTGCAGGTCTTCAGTTTTGACAAGTTACTCATAATTAATGTTTTTTGATATTAAACAAATGACAGAGTCAGTCTCTTTACTATCTCTCCACCGTCTCCGAAAAACCACGTCACCCACCCTGTCTCGACAGGTGAGGACCACGACGGCATTCCCTCCTGTTATCAATCGTCACTTCTCAGACGCAAATATATTTATTCGCTTGGCCAAAACAAAAAATAACCTATTTTTTCAACACACATGGAGAAAACACTCTCCGACGCGGGAAAAAAACAAAGTATTTGCCAACAGCACAGAACAAATCAGGCTGTCATGCCGAACTCCATGGCCAATCGACGCAGATTGTGCACCGCATAATGCATACGGCCCAGAGCGGTGTTGATGCTGACTCCGGTCTTAACGGCAATCTCCTTGAATGACAGATTATCGTATATGCGCATACACAAGACCTCACGCTGAGCCGCTGGCAACAGTCTGACGAGATACTCAGCATCAGACAAGGTCTGCTGGTCTATCAGCTCTTGCTCACGATTGTCCGTCACCGCCACAGAGCTCTCATTGAAGATGTCCATGTCGGGATTGTCATTGGCGACCATCTTCAGACCATTAGCGTTGCGACGATGATGGTCGATGATGAGATTGTGAGTGATACGCATAATCCACGGCGCAAACTTGCCGTTCTCCACATATCGGCCATCACGCATATTCATAACAATCCTGACGAAGACATCCTGGAAGAGGTCTTCGGCTAACTCCCGGTTCTTGACTGAGTACAAAATGTACTGAAAAACCTTACTTTTATATCTATCCAGCAATACATCAAAAGCATTGCCATTGCCTTTTACGTATAAGCTCACCAACTCCTCATCCGTGAGCTTGTTCATTGTTTTCATTAAGCTTGTAATTAAAATTAGCGTAATGTATTCCCTATAGGCAATAATATTTATAAAAGTAAGACATCATGTTAAGCCGTACCGTACGGCTAGGCAAAGTAAACACCTTTTAACTGAAAAAACAAGATTTTCAGTCATTATTTAACAGGTGTTCACTTTTTATTCACTCAAATCTGGCGTTCTCCGGCAGTCTGAAGCCTCTCAGCAGGTCCTCCACAGACATTCTCTTCTTGCCCTCCACCTGTATAATCTTAACGTCGATGTAACCATCAACACACGCCACCTTAATATATTTCTTGCTGTCGGTCACTATGGCTCCCGGCTCGTCATCATGTGCGACAATCTCCTTTTCCGTCTCAAGTATCTTTACAGACTTGCCTTCGAGAGTAGTCCATGCGGCAGGGTAAGGACTGAGTCCTCTGACGAAGTCATACACCTTTGCCACCGGCTGTCTCCAGTCTATCATACATGTGTCACGGAAAATCTTCGGGGCAGGCGCCATCAGTTCCTCGTCTGTGAGGAGCGGGTTAGCCTCTTTCTGTCTCTTCAGCAGCTCGTCCTGACTGATGGTCTCCAACGTGCCTTCTATCATCTTATCGACGGCGCTGATGACCATCTGTCCGCTTAACGTCATCAGTCTGTCGTGTACCACCTCCACATTGTCCTTCTCTCCTATTGGTACACGCACCTGCTCTATGATGTCACCAGTATCTATTTCATGTCTCAGCATGAACGTCGTCATTCCTGTCTCCTTCTCTCCGTTGATGACAGCCCAGTTGATTGGGGCTGCGCCTCTGTATTTAGGCAACAGAGAAGCGTGTGCGTTGAACGTGCCCAGTCTCGGCATACCCCATACCACCTCAGGAAGCATACGGAAAGCCACGACAATCTGGAGGTCGGCGTTGAGCCCCCGCAGCTGCTCGACGAACTCCGGACTCTTGAGCTTCTCAGGCTGCATGACCAGAAGACCATGCTCCACGGCGTACTGCTTCACAGGACTGGCCTGCAGCGTGTTGCCGTGTCTGCCTACAGGTTTGTCAGGCATGGTGACGACTCCCACGACATTATATCCGCCCTCAACAAGTACTCTCAATCCCTCCACAGCGAAATCGGGAGTTCCCATATATACTATTCTCAAATCACTCTTTTCCATAATCATTCTTGACTGAAATCTTTTAACGTTTGCCTGTAACTCTTAAACATTCCCGAACGAGAGACGAAACCGAGATACGCACCCTTCTCGTCCACCACCGGCAAGTTCCAGGCATTGGTACTCTCAAATTTAGCCGTCACAATGTCAAGCGAGTCGTTTATCCTCACTATTGACGGAGGATCTTTCATGAACATGCCAACGGTATACTTATGATATAACTCCGGACGGAAAATGTAACTTCTCACAGAGTCTAACGACACAACACCCATGAACATTCCGGCCTTATCCACGACAGGGAAGATATTTCTGTGCGACTTGCTGATCACCGACGTGAAACGCATGAAGTCCATATCGGCCTGCACCGTCTTGTAGTCAGACTCCACCAGTGAAGAAAGACTGAGGAGGGTGAGTATGGCCTTGTCCTTGTCGTGCGTGAGCAGCTGACCACGACGAGCCAAACGATAGGCGTAGATGCTGTGAGGCTCGAACATGACAATGGTCAGGTACGCGATGCTGGACACAATCATCAACGGAACAAAAAGCTTATAGCCTCCTGTCAGTTCGGCAATCAAGAAGATACCAGTCAAAGGGGCGTGCATGACACCTGACATCAGACCCGCCATTCCGAACAGTCCACAGTTTCTTGACGACAGGAAGAAGATGTCATTCATGCCAAGTCCAAACATCATGTTCCACAGATTACTGAATATGAAACCGGTGATACATCCGAGGAACAGACTTGGCGCAAACGTACCTCCACATCCGCCACCACCGTTGGTCGCCGTAGTGGCGAACACCTTAAAGACAAGCACGAAGCCAAGGTATATCAAAAGGTTACTGTCTCGTCCGTAAAACAAGGAACCTTGCATTATCTCATCCGCCGAGGCGTCATTTATCAGTTTGTTGATAACGTCATATCCCTCTCCGTACATGGCTGGAAAGAAAAAGATGAGAACACCAAGCACCACGGAGCCGAGAAGGAACTTATAACGTTTCTTGCTGAGCTTGCCGAAAATCTCTTCAAACCAGTTCATGGCACGGGTGAAGTACAAAGACACCAAACCACAGAACACTCCAAGAACCACACATCCAGGAATCATGTCGATGGTGAATTCCTTGGACAGACTGAAGTCGAACTGAGGGTCCGTGCCGTAGATGGCATAAGACACACACACGGAGGTGAGACTGGTGACAAGAAGAGGTAACAGCGAAGCCATGTTCAACTCGAGCATCAACACCTCAAGCACAAACATCAGACCGGCGATCGGTGCCTTGAAGATGGCAGACACAGCGCCAGCGGCACCACATCCAACCAACAACATGATGCTGTTAGGTGCGAGATGGAAACGTTTTCCCAAGTCAGAGCCCCAAGCCGAACCGGTGAGGACAATTGGCGCCTCTGCTCCCACCGAACCACCGAACCCGATGGTGATGGCACTCGCAATGAGACTCGACCAGCGGTTGTGCGACTTGATTCGGGAACGTCCACGCGACATGGCATACAGTATCTTAGTCACTCCATGACTGATGTCTCCCCTGACGATGTACTTGACAAACACCATGGAGACTAATATTCCTATTATCGGATAGATGAGATAAAGCCAATTTATCTCCTCCGCCAGGAAATTAGACGTCAGCTGATGCCTGATGAGCTCAATAATCGTCTTGAGGACAAAAGCGGACAGACCCGTACATACACCCACGATGAGACTCAGAAGCAACATGACATGCTTCTGACTTCTGTGCTCTTTTATCCTCTCTGTGATAAAATTAGCGAGTATCAACTCCTTACGACGAAGACCAAACGTATTTATCATGCCTCCTCCGTCTTATTCTCTGATTATGACAAACTCACCGTTATCCTTGATCTTTATAATGCTTGACGGCTTGTGCTTCTCCTTACAGCGCTGGTTATATCTCACAACATAATCAACAGACTGCTTTATTTCATCGCTGATCTCATCGAAGGTCTTCGCTGTCGGCTCACCGCTGATATTGGCGCTGGTTGACACCACAGGCTTCTGAAAACGGAAACACAGCTCCTTGCTGAACTCCTCCCTCGTGATACGGATTCCCACACTGCCGTCATCCGCTAACAGATTTGGAGCAAGACCCGTGGCGTTGTCAAAGATCACCGTGAGAGGCTTGTCTGACATCTCTATCATGTCCCACGTCACGTCAGCCACCTTGCGCACATAACGTGACAGACGAGCCTCGGAGTCAACAAGGCATATCAACGCCTTGCTCTCCTCACGCTTCTTAATCTCATACACTTTCTTCACGGCCTCAGAATTCGTGGCGTCACAGCCAATGCCCCACACCGTGTCTGTCGGATATAAAATCACTCCGCCGTTTCGCATGACCTCCACGGCTTTTTTTACCTCATCTTGCAACATACTTAAAATTCACTTGTGAAATGGAACTTTATGTTCTTGAAATCTTGCTGCGCCATCTGCAACACATAGTTGGAGTCGGCAAGGAACACGTCACGTCCCTCCTTGTCCTTAGCCATGTACTGGTACTTGCGCTTCTTGAACGCCTCGAGCTCAACGTCGTCGTCACTCTCTATCCAGCACGCCTTGTAAAGACTCAACGGCTCCCAACGACACTTGGCGTTGTACTCGTTCTCCAACCTGTACTGAATGACCTCGAACTGCAACTGTCCCACAGTGCCGATAATCTTTCTGTTATTAAACTGGTTAACGAACAACTGGGCCACACCCTCGTCCATAAGCTGGTTGATACCTTTCTCCAGCTGTTTGGTCTTCATAGGGTCGGCGTTCTCTATATACTTGAACATCTCAGGAGAGAAGGACGGCAAGCCTTTGAAATGTAACTGCTCACCCTCCGTCAACGTGTCACCAATCTTGAAGATACCGTTGTCCGGTAAGCCGACAATATCACCTGGGTATGCCTCGTCAATGGTCGACTTCTTCTGCGCCATGAACTGAGTAGGACTTGAGAAACGCACCGTCTTGCCATTACGCACATGCAGATAAGGGGCGTTCCTGACGAACTTACCAGAACACACCTTACAGAATGCCGTACAAGACCTGTGGTTAGGGTCAATGTTAGCAGTGATCTTAAAGACGAAGCCTGTGAACTTAGGCTCCTCAGGCTTGACTTCCCTCTCCTCCGCCATGGTAGGTCTCGGATTAGGAGCTATCTCCACGAAACAGTCGAGCAACTCCTGCACTCCGAAGTTGTTGAGGGCTGAACCGAAAAACACTGGAGCAACCTCACCGCTCAGATACTTGTTCACATCGAACGGGTCATAGACACCATCAATCATCTCAAGGTCCTCACGAAGCTTCTCCGCGTCGTCACCGATACGCTCGTCCAATTCGGATGAGTTGATGTCCACCTCCACCTTCTCTGTCACCACCTGCTTGTTTGGCGTGAAGAGGTTGAGGTTGTTCTCGTATATGTTATACACGCCCTTGAACCTGGCACCCTGGTTTATCGGCCACGACAGAGGTCGAACCTTTATCTGCAGCTCTTCCTCAACCTCGTCAAGAAGGTCAAACGGGTCCCTACCCTCACGGTCCATCTTGTTGATGAACACGATGACCGGCGTCTTCCTCATGCGGCAGACCGTCATGAGCTTTCGGGTCTGAGCCTCCACTCCCTTGGCTCCGTCAATGACAATGATGGCAGAGTCTACGGCGGTCAGCGTCCTGAACGTGTCCTCTGCGAAGTCCTGGTGACCCGGAGTGTCAAGAATGTTAACCTTGTACAGACCTCTCTCTCCGTCCGGAGTGACCTTGCTGGCAGGCGTGTAGTCGAACTCCATCACAGAGGTGCTCACTGATATACCACGCTGCTTCTCTATCTCCATCCAGTCCGAAGTGGCGGATTTCTTTATCTTATTGGATTTCACCGCTCCGGCCACCTGTATCTGACCTCCGAACAGCAAAAGTTTTTCTGTCAACGTTGTCTTTCCCGCATCCGGATGCGAGATAATCGCAAATGTTCGTCTTCTTTCTATCTCGTTCATATATAATAACAGTAATTTCGGCTGCAAAGATAGTCAATTTTATTCATACTATTTTCGATGGCTTAACGTTTTTAGCTGATAACATAAATCACCGGCTGACTTTGCAACTGAACACACGCGCCCACACCAAGACGAAAAGGACAGAACGACCAAGGCAAACTCATGTGGTCCGAGTATTAGAAAAAATACACATTAGAGGTTTAATCTCACCTAATCGGTAAACTCAACCCTCACCTCATGTTACTGTCTTTTCACCTCTTCCATGAAAGATGACATCCGATTTCCTGTCGTGAGTTCTCCTCATGAGTATATTCACCAGACAAATTTGATATATCTTCTTACAGCCACAAAAACTTATCCTACACATAAACGCCACAGAACTTGTGCGTAACTAACGTCTTTATGCTAGCCTACTGACACACGTCTTTAATGTTGTCACAGCACATCATCAACGACAAAACGGTTAAGTTTGGATAAACAGACAGACTTGAGCCCAAGGCCCGACAATTACACTCTACATTCCGCTTTTATCTCCTCACTCCACATATATTTAAGAGCAGATTTTCTGTAACAACAAACTCCCCGCAATCACACAAAACAACAACAGAATTGACAACTCTCTCTCTTAATGAGAAAGGCAACCTCCGGAACAAGGAAAAACATGGAGAATATATAATCATGAATGACAATATGTTACTAACAGAAAGAAGAAAGATAACATTCTAATTTAATGTCTTTACATTTTTACTTTTCTACATATAAATGTTATATTGTTATAATAATTTTATTTAATCATCTTATAAAAGCAAAAAGTAAAGATTTAATGATTTGTTCCACTTTTTATATTAAAATTTAATGTCTTTGAAACATTTTTAAATCATTAAAGCGTGAAAAGAAAAAGAAAATGATAATTTCGCGGACAGAAATTAAAAAACACAAATTCTCACTTATGGCTAAGATAATAGCAATACTAAACTTCAAAGGCGGCTGTGCAAAAACCACGACAGCAATCAACCTCGCCGCCGCTCTGCAAATTCTGAACAAGAAAGTTCTTGTGGTAGACCTCGACTTCCAATGCAACGCTACGAGCAACCTCGGATTCAGACCTAACATGGGTAACACCATATACGAGCTGCTAACACAAAAAGGCATCGAGGACATGCCTATCTATGAGTTCAAAAAAGGATATGACTACATACCTTCCAGCAAGGAGATGAAAAACATCAATAACATACTCGTCAACAAAAACAACAGAGAGTATATATTGAGAAAAATACTACACCTTGTACAGCCTCTTTATGACTATATCATTATAGACTGTCCACCTAACGGCGGTCTCCTTAACAAAAACGCTATGGCTGCAGCAGAGAGTCTTCTCATACCTGTCGAGTGCGAGGCATACTCTATACAGGGTGTCGGTACAATCCTCGATGAAGTGAAGGAAGTGAAAGACGACGAAGTGAACGCCGACCTTGAGATTCTCGGTTTTCTCCTCACCCGATACGACTCAAACCTGTCAATACATAAGGCCATCGCTTCTGAGCTTAGAAGTAAGTTTCAAGACAAGGTATTCAACGCAAGAATTAGAAAGAACACAGCACTGTCCAAGGCAAGCGCTGCCCACCAAACAATCTATGACTACGACAAGAACTCATCTGGAGCTGACGACTATATGCAATTAGCAAGAGAGCTAACAGGCACGAAACCAAAGAGTAAGGCAAGATAATTAATTTACATTATTAAATTAGAAAATTATAATGCAAACCAGTGATTAAATAAAAACAAGAAACGGTGAAAACATTTTTACAAGATGAAATTTCTAAATTATCAAGGGCAAACATTATAACCTTACACCAAGAATTTGTAAATCAAGAATATAAAATGTTATGGCAAAAAAAATAAACGTTCACGGTCTTCTGGACGAATTTAATGAAGACATTTCTCAAGCAAATGAGAAGAAAACAGTAATATCGACAAAGGAGAATGAGACACCAGTCAAGTCAAGAGAGAAAGGAAGCTCATGGAGAAAGAATGAGAGACCTGTACAGAAAACCATCCACTTTGACAGACAACTTTCAAACAAAATCAACGCTCTGAAACAATGGATGAATAACAAAGGAGAAAAAGTCAGTGTGGAAGACATCATCTATGACGCTGTCGCTGCATGGATGGATGAGAACTTCGAAAGCAAGAAAGAAGAGTATAAGGATTATCTTTTTTAAGATAATCCTTTTTTATATTTTTTCTTTCAAAATTTATAATTAGCTGTTTTCATGAAAAGCACAAAAATATTATAGTGAAAATAAAAATTTCGGAAAAAAACGGCAATATAGTAATTAGCTATTTCTCAAAGACTTAATAAAAATTCTATTTCTGCAATTTATGTGAAAAAGAAAGAAAATCTTAAAAATATATCAGAATCCAGGAAATAGAAGGAAAAAGAAAACTATATCAAAAAGGGCTATTTGTGTGGATTTCAGATAAATAGGATTAACTCAAAAAAAAAGACTATTTTATAGAAAATCGAAGGGAGAGTAGAAAAAATCAGAAAAATACAATGGATACAACACGAGAAATATATTAAGAAAAATTTAAGATGGTAAAAAAATCAAGACATGAAAGTTAGAAAGTCGATGAATTAGAAAATAAAAAAACATAATAACAGAATTTGGGAAGAACAACTTAATAAAAATATAATTAAAAAAAATCATAATGTAAAATAATGAAACACAAAGAGAGTAGTAAAAAAACGAAATAAATGATAACTATAAATAAATTACCTGGTATAAAACAATGAAAATGAAAACACATAATTAAATATTCTCATTTTAGTTTAACAAAATCATAACATCATAAAAGTATAATGACTTAATGAGTTAGAATTAATCCTAGTTTAAATTTTTATTTCTTTACATTTTTGTATTTTTTTATATTTCTGTATTCACATTATAAAATAAAAATATACTAATAGAACATAAAGGAATTAGCTATCTATTTGAAATACATGAGAGATAAATGTAATGTTAAAGAATTATATGGTTATAATGTAATTATTTAGTTACATTATAATAAAACAAAATAGAAATAGTAACTAAAATAATAAGATAATGTAAATACACTTTAATGTAATAGTATTAAAAAACAAAAATGGACTATTGAATACATTTTAATTATAATCAATTAAAATGTAATAATTTTTAAATTTATCAAATAAGAGAAAACAGAAAGTAAAAAAGTGTAAGGAGACAGACAGGATATAATCTGGAAGTAGATTAATTTCTAACAAAAATGCCAGAGATAATAATCATGCATAAGAAATTTAGAATAATAGAAAGCATAAAGTAAAATATAAGAGTGAAAAACAATATCGATTATGGAAATTTTCACAACAGTAAAATTGAAGGAAAACAAAGAAGGATAAAGCAAAAAGGTAAAAAAGAAGAAAATAGAAATGGTTAGTATTAAAATCGGATTATTCTTAGAAGTAATCGTTAAAAAAGAAATGAACAATACAAAGATATATATTGCTACGTATAGAAACATGATAAGCAAGAGAAAAATAAATAAGAGTAGAAGTAAGGATGTAAGAAATGGAAAAAGGAAAGAATGAGGTAAGAAAGTAGTGTAGAAAGAATAAAGTCATTAAATAAATCTGAGCAGAGCTGAGTAAGCATGAGATAGCGTAAGAAAAAAGAAAAAAGAAAAAAACATCGTGGAAAAGTAAAAATATAGAGAATCAATTGGATAAAGGTAAGGTGAAAAAGGAAAAGATTCACTAAATTTGTAAAAATATTATATAATTATTAAATATAAATTGTATAATGTTTTAATGCAAAAGAATTTTAATGTAATAATTTATATGAAGATTGTAGTTTTAGACGGATACACCACAAACCCTGGAGATGTCTCATGGGATGAACTGAAAAAGATAGGGGAGACAGTGATATATGAAAGGACAAGTCCAGAGGATGTCGTGGAGAGAGCCAAGGACGCTGAAATTATCCTTACAAATAAGGTGTGCATCACGGAGACACTGATAAAACAGTTTAAAAAGTTAAAATACATCGGAGTGCTCGCCACAGGATATAATGTCGTCGATCTGGAGGCAGCGAGAAAGAGAGGTATTCTCGTCACTAACATACCAGCTTACAGCACAGAGAGCGTGGCTCAAATGGTGTTCGCTCATCTTTTCAATGTGACAAACAACGTGAATCACTACGCCAGCGAGAACAGAAAGGGACGATGGAACAAGAGCAAGGACTTCTGCTACTGGGATGACGAACTGACTGAGATTAACAAAAAGACTATAGGTATCGTTGGACTGGGTAACATTGGAAGAAGGGTGGCTGAGATTGCACACGCCTTTGGCATGACGGTAATCGCCGAGACAAGCAAGTCTCAGGATGACCTTCCTATATATATATATAAGGTGACACGCGAACAGTTGTTTGCTAAGAGTGACGTCATCACCCTCCACTGTCCACTTAACAGAAACACAGAAAAGATGATAAACAAGACTTCTCTTAGCAAGATGAAGAGGAAAGCCATACTTATCAACACAGGAAGAGGAAAGCTTGTCGATGACGATGAATTGGCTGAAGCTCTAGACAAAAGTACAATCAAGGCATACTGTGCTGACGTGTTGACTGACGAGCCGCCTGTAGACAATCCTCTGCTCAGGAGTCCTAACGCCTACATCACACCGCACATAGCATGGGCGACGAGAGAGGCGAGGGAGAGACTGATACGGACAGCCACTGAAAATATCAGATGCTTTGTCGACGGACATCCTCAGAATGTCGTCAATGGCAAGTTAACGTCTCTCACTCCTCATTCATTACCGCATATGGGTGAGTAGACAAAATGAGAAGTTTTAGGCAGGTTTAAGTTATCAATTTGTCGCTCCTCAGGTTAGGGAGACAAATTGATAACTTTTTTAGTACGTAGTTAACTCCTACGAAAAAGAAAGAGCAGACAATCGACAAAAAAGAGCTGTGCTATCTGAGAAATAATATATTTGTACGTTTAAAAAGGGGTAAAAACAATGTGCAAGAAGGTAATCCGTGGCATAGTTATCAATCTGTCGACCCAAAAACCATGTAAAGCCTCTGAAAAAGTTATCAAACTGTCGTTCAAGCATTGAAAAGTATGAAAAAGTTATCAATCTGTCGCCAGAAAGTATGGAACGCAGGTAGAAAACTTCTCAATCTGTCGCTGAAACTATAGACTGTCATAAACATAATAATGTGAAGATGTAGCGATATTTTAAGGGAAAGAAAACGAAAACTAACGTTATATTATTGAAATCAATTGATTTAGAACCTGAGAATACTAACTGGAGCATTTTGATGAGTATAAAGGTATAAATAGAAAGCCATGGAAAAGTTCTCAATTTGTCGCCTAAGATGATGAAACACACAATAACGCATGTTTTAGCGACAAAAAGAGAAAAAAATTATAAAAAAACATGAAAAACATAGTGAATGTAACTTAAAAAGTTATATATTTGTCGCTGAAAACCTGGAGTTACCCGATTCAAAACGACAGATTGAGAACTTCAGTCGTAAAAATACTGTATACTATCTATAAGAACTATTAACCAAAAAATCTTATCGATTCGATTTATATTTTTCTTTTTAAACTTATATATTTATATATATAGCCGTGTAACTTGCAGATTCACAATCTAATGAAAGAATTACGAGCGACAGGCTGAGAACTTACGAGCGACGAGGTAAGAACTTTCAAGGGACAAATTGAGAAGATATAAACGACAGATTGAGAGCTTTTATGGCTATTTTCGACAGATTGAGAAGTATTGACGGACAGATTGAGAACTTTTATACATAAAACGACAGATTGAGAACTTATTTTCAAGTGTTTTGCCTTGCATGACTAAAAAAACTTCTCATTTTGTCTTCCGAGTTGAATATGGAGAATCAAGACGGCAAGCCTAAGACGACAAAAGGCGCAAAATCGAAGAAGCAGAAGCCTATTGTCGTGTCTAAAGAGAACATACTTTATCAGCCTTGGAAACTGATCAAGTCTGGTTATGACGCTACGGCATTCCAGCAAAACGTGATTATCTCTGTTTTGCGTAAGCTGAAGACATCGTTGTCAACCATGCGTGACGAGTACCTGTCTAACACCAGACAGCTCTCGCTTTTCGACTTCAGCGACAATGATATATATAAGGAGGAGGACGACGCCATGACTTTCAGCATTCACATGAAGGAGCTGGGAGTCGAGCCTCAGAACTACCAGCGTGCGTTCAATGCCGTCTGTAACATCGGTGACATCGATGTGTGGGTGCCTGTGCCTAACCCGGAAGGGGGACCAGAGGAGCTGGAACGAGCTAAGTTGTTCACAATCATCGTCAACAAGGAGGATGTCATCGTCGATGAGAACAACCAGGTCATAGGATATAAGTATGAGAAACATAACCCTAAGGTCAAACTGAAACTCAGACGTAACGTGGCGGAGACTCTCTTCCAGGGACAGATTCATACTTTCCTCGAGGAGACGGCTATGAATATCTCCGAGAAGTTCCCTAAGAGACTATATATGTACTTCGCCAATTATAAGAATGTGGGTGGAGTGACTATCGACTACTGGAAGTTCAGAAAACAAATCGGATTCGAGGATCAGGTGGCGGAGAAGATTCAATATCCTAAATTCTTCGACTTCCGAAAGAGAGTTCTCGATCCGTCAGTCGAGAAGCTACGCGAGATGGCCGAGTTGGGACAGGCTGAGTACTGGTTCGAGTATGAGCCTATATATCGAGGTACTGGACGCGCAAAAGCTCCTGACCAACTTAAGTTCACCATTCATCTCAGCCAGATAGGAGAGGACTACGAGAGACAGAAAGGTGCGTTCAAGGAACGTCGAGAGCTCGAACAGCGACTGTCTGAGAAATTCGACCAGACAACGGCGCAAATCCGTAAGCTTATACTCGCTCTTAATGCCGACGAGTATAAGGACCTGAACGCTAAACTCGACTCGCTGCACGAGTATTTCATCAAGCATAGGGCATCAATCAAGGATAAACGCTCGTACGCCAACAGGGTGCTCACAGACTATATCGACGAGATAAAGACTATCAGGGCGGCGGCTCAGTCTAAAAGTCGACAAAATGAGAACTTTTCCGCAGCTCAGTCGACAGATGGAGAACTTATTGACGTGGCGGAGGAGGTTGTCACCGACGATAATAATGAGGAGGAGACTAAACTGTCCAACGATATTATCGTCAACAGCCATAACCTGATGACGCCAGAGGAGTTCAGCGCACTCAACGACTATATCAAGAAGCTGGCAGCGGATCAGGAAAGGAAGATTATTCTCGACGCACTGACCATCGACAAGGAAGGCTCGAAGTTCATCGTCATAGCTCCGGCAAAGGCAACCTACGAGACGTTCCAGCAGATGTATGAGTCGATATATAATGACATTGATGATATGTTCGACGCCGATGTGTCGCTGAGAATTAAGAACGCTTGACTCTGGTGACAAACGGATATAACGTGAGCGTGGCACACACGCTCACGTTTTTTTGTCTCCTCGCTTCGCACCTCTCACGCTCCATGTGCCTCTCAGCCAGACCTCTCCCGCTCACCTCGCATTCCTGATGCACGACTTATATATACGTCTCTCCGTCTTGATTCTTATGTGTCGCTTCTATATTATAGGGGGTATATAGTCATGTCGTCATCTGCTTATCACCTTCGACTGACGCAGCCGTCGACCTTGAGCTACAAATAGCGTATATGAGACATCGTCTCTACTTGTTAGACAGTTTGAGGGTATTGTCTGTCTTAAACTGGTGGAATAACTGACAATTTTGCTCGTGACGAAATTTCCTATGCCTGTTTTTTGCTGTTTTTAGGTTAACTTGCTGATAATCAAAAAACAATGTATCTGAAAACCTTGTGTCTCTTTTTTAAAATTCTCAGGTTAGGTTGTAGTCTATACGCAGGCCTGAGAATTTCAAAATCCTAACCTGAATTTTTCAGCGTCCTAACCTGAGAATTTCACACGCTGAATAAACCACGTGAAAATTCCGGAAGTCATTTTTCTGTTGCTCCGTGTCAATGAAAAAAGAGGAGTTTCGGACAGTAAAAAATAAAGGTGCGGATAGGAAATTTGGTAAATAGGAAGGATAGCGAATCCTACGATGCCAACATCATCGAGGTATGCGAGGACAGAGCCATCGCTGAGATGCGCTCCTACCTCGACAAGACGTATGACTGCGACTCCATCTTCAGTGCCACTGGAGACGACCGCCACGCTCTCATTCTTATGTTCGCAATAGACATCGCCGTCTATCACATCTTCTGTCAGCACAATCCGTACAAGATTAGCGCCATCCGCAAGGAACGCTACGAACGTGCCATCGAGTGGCTCAAGGGTGTAATGAACGGAGACGTCACTATCAGCGGCGCTCCGTTGCTACCCGACGACACTCTCAGCGCTAACAGTCGTTGGCAGATAGAAGCCAACCCTGTGCGCCCTGTATTTCTCTAAAACATCACAATAACAATGAAAAGACCAAAGAACTACAAAGATACACGACGTATCACCCAGACTGGCGTGTGTGCAAGCACCACCAACGGACGACCTGCTGACATCATCATCCAGCAGCCGGAACTCTTCATGCTCAACATGCAGCAGTACATGCAGGCTGTTGACATGGCTGAGAACTTCGACTATAACCAGCGCTCACAGTTGTACGACATGTACAAGTCTGCCATGCTTGACCTCCACCTCGACGGAGTCATAGACAAGCGTCTCCGTGGTGTCACACGTCTCCGTATAGAGTTCCTGCGTGACGGCAAGCCTGATGATGCAGTCAATGAGCAGATAAAGTCTCCGTGGTTCAAGGAACTGCTCAAAGACCTCGTCATGTCCAAGTTCTGGGGCTTCACCCTCGTGCAGTTCTATCGGAACGAGGACGGTGACATACGTTATGACCTCATTCCTCGTAAGCATTACAACCCTATCACTCACAAGTTGCTCCGCTATCAGAGCGACGTGGACGGCCGTCCGCTGGAGGAGTTCGACAATATGCTCTTCGTTGGTGATGAGCGCAAGCTCGGATGTCTTGCAAGCATCATGCCTGCCATCCTCTACAAGCGTGGAAGCATTGCCGACTGGTATCAGTTCTGCAACATCTTCGGTATGCCTATCCGTGAATATACCTACGACGCAGGAGACGAGGAAGCACGCAAGCGTCTCATCGCTGATGCTCGTCGTCAGGGCAGCAATGCCGTGTATATCCATCCTAAGGGCTCAGACCTCAACTTCATAGAGTCGGGCAACAAGACTGGCTCATCAGACCTCTACTCCGAGTTTACGAAGTACTGGGACAGCAAGATATCCATCCGGGTTCTCGGCAACACACTCACTACCGATGCCAAGGAAACAGGTACTCAGGCACTCGGTACGGTGCACAAGGAGGAAGAGACCGACATGAACAAGGACGACTGCGACTTCCTCATCGACACGCTCAACTATGACGTGAAGCCTGTCTTTGAAGCTCTTGGCTTCAACGTACAGGGTGGTGAGTTCACCATCACGGAGCAGGACAAACAAGACCCGGCACAGCAGCTCATGATAGTGCAAGGTCTGAAGAACATGGGACTCCCACTTGACGACGACTGGCTCTATGAGACATTCAAGGTGCAGAAGCCCGCCGACTACGATAAGAAGAAAGCAGATGCAGAGGCACAGAAGGAAGCACTCCGCCAAGCCCTGACAAATCCAAAAGACCCTGACTCTGGTCGTGAGGGCGACAAGCGCAACTCTCCTTCTGCCTCTTCCTCTGTGGACGTAAAGAACCACCTCCGCTCTTTTTTCGGACTCGCCCCTCAGACTACAGGGGCGGACACCGACTTCTGATTGACTCTCTCTACTACGGAACGGACTGCTCCTGCTGTTCTCCGTCCGTCTCCTCCGTGCCCGGATTATCCCTCATGGGGGAATTAGAGGGGGCTGTTGGCTTCGACATGAAGGTGCTCGACATCTTCCGTCGTGCCCTGTACAACGGACTTGACCCCGACCGTGACATAGAGCCTGCCATGTGGACGGAGATACTCCGCATCATGAACGAGGCTGCCGTGGAGGGCATCAGTGCCAGCCGTACAGGCTACAATCCCCACGATGAGGACTTCTACCGTGCCCTGCGCCACTCCAATGAGGTGTTCTCCACATTCAAGGTGCACAACTTCCAGCAGGAGATGGCAGCCAAGCTCTTTGACGGCAAGCGCCTCCGCTCCTTCGACGAATGGACAAAGGCTACCATGGGCATTGCCTCTCATCAGGTAGGTTCGTGGCTCGAAACGGAGTATAACACAGCCGTCATCCGTGCGCATCAGGCAGCCGACTGGCAGGAGTTCGTCCGTAACAAGGACATACTGCCTAACCTCAGATGGATGCCTACCACATCGCCCGAACCCGACGACAAGCACATGCATTACTGGATGTCACGTCTCACGCTCCCTGTTGATGACCCGTTCTGGAATGAACACTATCCAGGCGACCGCTGGAACTGCAAGTGCTCACTCGAGGCTACTGACGACCCTGTGCACCGTCCTGCCGACATTCCCGAGGACAAGCCACAGCGAGGACTCGACACCAACGCTGGCAAGACTGGTGAGATGTTCTCCCAGTCTCATCCGTACTTCCCGAAGGACTGCGCCCACTGCTTTGCACGCGCCAACAGCCGTGGCACAACGGTGGGAAGCATCAAGAACCGCCTCCTCACGTTCTTTAACGCAGGAGGAAAAAAGGACTGCTTCAACTGTCCGTTCATTGATGGGTGTATGAATAAAGAAGGAAAGAAGGCTCGGAAGCAGATCGAGCCTGAGACGTTCAGCGAAGTCAAGGGTACAGACGGACTTGTACGTATAAGCTCGAAGCACGGGGATAAGGAAAAAGAAGAAAATAAAAAGATTGCAACGTACCTCGCCAAGAAGTACAAGCAAAGGATAGACCTCATAGCCAATCCCGAAGGAACGACAAGTCCTGACTCTTACAACCATACCAGAGGCGTATATCAGGAGTACAAGGTCAATGCCTCACAATTCCCGACGGAAGGCTCTATCGACAACCTCCTTCATAAGGCTAACAAACAAGCCGACCATGTGGTACTTGTGGTAGAGTCCGGTATCAGCGATGTTCATTTGGCTCATGCCATTCAAAATCGCCTTCAAAGAGACTCCAATAAAATAAAGGAAGTTATCGTTGTGAAGAATGGTAAGGATGCTACGTATGATTTAAGGCAAATTTTGCAAAAAGGCTTTAAAATAGAACCAGCGGACTTTGATTAGTCCGCTGGAGCGAGGGTGTTGGCTACAACTTAATGTAACGGTTCACCACTGCAAAAGTAAACATTTATATATTCGTCACCAAGACTTTAGCCAATTATTTTGCTTATGGACGCAAAAAACTTATCTAAGGCACTCATGAAGTGCAAGGATGACATCATCAAGGAGGTAAACAACAACCTCCCTCGCAAGGTGGGAGTGATGGCTGTCAACCACTTCCGTGACAACTTCCGTCGTGGTGGTTTCGTCAATGGTGGTCTCCAGCCGTGGCAGAAGACAAGGCGACAGATTGATGACGGCTCTCCGTACTCTCCGCTCACCTCACGGCGTAACCATCTCATGTCGTCCACTACGAGCGTGCCAGGAATCGGCATGGTCACTATCCGTAACGATGTGCCGTATGCCGTCATTCATAACGACGGAGGTACTATCGACACCCACCCGACTGTCACACCACGCCTCCGTAAGTTCGCCTGGTACAAGTTCTACTCCCTCTCCGCCAACCGTTCCGAGGATGACCCACAGGCAAACATGTGGAAGGCAATTGCCTTGACGAAGAATCGGACACTGCACGTTCACGGCACCATGCCACAGCGCCAGTTCATAGGTGAGAGTACCGAACTGACCGCCAAGATTGATAAACTCATCCGCAAGACAATCCTCGCACTGTTGAACGCTGATTGAACATTGATTGAGCATTGATTGAACGCTGATTGAACACAGTATTTCTCATTACAAATTTCTAATTACTCATTATTCATGGAACAAGTATTCAACGCCATCGCCGAAAGGCTACAGGAGAACCTCCCCGAACTGTCATTCATTGACGAGGACTACGGACAGCTTGAGGCTCTCGACAACGACCGTGACATGTATCCGCTCACGTTCCCTGCCGTGCTCATCAATATGCCATCCACCGAGTGGCAGTGCATGCAGGGCAACAGTCAGAAGGGTGTCATGACCGTACAGATCCGACTCATCCTCGACTGTTACGACGACACGCACATCACGTCTGAACCGTCTGCAAAGATAGAGGAGCGCATGCAGATGGTACATTCTCTGCATACGCTCCTCCAAGGCTTCCGTCCTTCTGATGACGGAGAACTCATCCGTACATCGTCACGCTTCTACACCGCCAACCACGGCATAAAGGTGTATGAAACCACCTACACACTCTCTGTTACCGACAGCATCACGGAAACAACGAGCCAGAGTAGGCGATTGACGACTCGTATCTTTGCGCAGGTTTTGCCTCCCGACCCGTCTTCTGTGAGCGGGACACCGAGCGGAAACCAGTAAACAGAGGCTGCTTGATGCGCTTGCCGTCCACCTCTGCACCTTCCTGAATCTTTCTGCGGATAATCTGTTCCACTCGTCCCTCAGATATGAAGAACTCCTCCGTGGCAAGCTTCGCTATGGCATCGTCAAAGCGTAGGCGGAGAATCTCCGTCCAATAATAATAACGTTCAAAGAGACGTTGGTCTCTGCTCTTCACAAGTTCCTCGCTTCGTGCCATATCGTTTTAGTTTTAAGTTTCTGCAAATTTAATCATTATTCCCGAATTTCGTTACGAATATCCATAGTTTTTAAGTTTATTACAGGAGAAGGCTCGTCGTGGTGACGGGCCTTCCTTGAAATCAAAAAAAAAGAAATGGGGACTCGCCTGTATAGGTCTGTCCCCAGTGCTTTTATTGAAAAAAACGGTTGTTAATAATTATGTCCCGTTTACGCTTCAGTCACTCCGAGCGGTATTGACACCCATTCGCCATTGTCGCCTCGGATTTCGGCCCTGATGAACTGCTTCGTGACGGTTGGCTGGTAGCTCTCTTCGATGATACGTACACCCTCGATGAACTGTTCGTTGCCTGTCTCCTCTGCCATCTTCCGGAGCTGGAGCACTCGCGAAGCCTTGAGCGTGCCTTTTTGGTCCTTGGCAAGCAGTCGCATCACGGCATTCACCAGTGCACGGCTGTTGTCGTCCTTGGCAAGGCTCTCGATGTACTCACGCACCATTGCTACACCGTCCTCCACTGTGTCTCGGTAGGCGTCAATCGTGTTCACCCCAAGTGTGATGCGCTTCTGGCTGCTGCTGTGGGTGAATGTGTGGGAGAACTGACCGTCTGGCTTTGACTTGCCCATCACCTCGGCTTTCATCTTCAGTACGTCCGTGAAGTTCATCATCACCGTGCGCTTCACCGCACTTATCTGCTTGCTCAGTTCTGTCAGTTCTTCGATGGCCAGCTCTATTTGCTCATCCACCAGCTGAGCGTATGCCTCTCGGTTCTCCTTGCGGCGCTGTGCTGCCTCCTTCTTTCTCTGCTCTGCCTTGAATGATATCGTCTTTAAGGCTCACGGACAACTGAGTGTAGGGGACGCAGCGTTCGATGGAAACGTCATGATTGCCGACGGCGAGCACGAGCTGCTTATACCCTTCAATATGCTGCGACACACTAAGGACGACAAGGGGGCGGTGTGCCTGGACCTGACTAATAACATGATGAGGGTTATCAGCGGGAAGGAACTGGATAAGGTCTCTGAGAAAGCTGATGGCATGGACTTGTCGTTTAATAAGTTCGGTATGCCAATCGTCAACACCATGCTGACCATGTACGTCAACGGCTCTCATGTCGGCGTCAAGGGTGACTTCATCGTCGACATGGGAAACGGCTCGCTGCTCTTCATCAATAAGTGCGAGAAGAAGGTGGCGGCGATGTTGACTGATGGCAACGTTACTCTGAAGGAGGCGAGGGACATGAACGGGAATGTGGTGGCGGAGGGATTGTTCGCCGACAAGCTGACTATCTGCGGAAGGACTTATGATGACGTTCCGGTCGGCGTGGGTCAGTTCAAGAGTATTGAGGACTGCGGCTTCCTGGGAGTGAAGTTCTTTACCGGACCGGTGGTCTTCGACTTCAATAACGGCAGGATGTCTCTGTGTGAATAGGATACCGTCGCCTTTCCTCATGCTCCCGATGACAGGTGATGCGGGAATGTCGACACCCGAAACGGATGACGACGACATTTTTTTTACGGAAAAGGAGTGTGCGGTGGCGCTATCTTCTACCGAATTCTTTCACGGAGCCCTGTATAATATATAAGGTGTATCCGCACAGATGTTAAACGGGTACCTCTGACAACGAAAAAAATCATTATTTTTGAGTATGACATGTCTGCGCCTTTTCTTAGATGTGAGTCTACCAAACCACGCACGGATGTTCCATTATTTCCTGAAAAGAGAGAAAAACGGCGATTTTCGTGAAAAAAAAGGTCTGAACGCTTGCGGTTTCGGCAAAAGGTTGTACCTTTGCACTCGCTTTCGGGAAGCAACGCCGCTTATGCGCCAGTGCTGAACGGTGGCCGAGAGAGATCTTTGACAGACTGCGACACAAGACAAGCTTACCGGACAGATGTTGTCCGGACAGCACAACAATAAACGTCAATCGATAAAAACGAACAAAGCAGGAGAGCCTGGCCGGAACAGACATCACCGCCGCGTCCTCGGGCGCGGCAAGAGATAAATATGTAAATTTACAGTGAAGAGTTTGATCCTGGCTCAGGATGAACGCTAGCTACAGGCTTAACACATGCAAGTCGAGGGGTAACGGGAGGCGAGCTTGCTTGCCTCGCCGACGACCGGCGAATGGGTGAGTAACGCGTATCCAACCTGCCGCGCGCCCGGGGACAGCCCTTGGAAACGAGGATTAAGCCCCGATACCTCCGTGTTCCGCATGGATCGCGGAGAAAACAGGCACGCGATGGGGATGCGTCTGATTAGCTTGTTGGCGGGGTAACGGCCCACCAAGGCGACGATCAGTAGGGGTTCTGAGAGGAAGGTCCCCCACATTGGAACTGAGACACGGTCCAAACTCCTACGGGAGGCAGCAGTGAGGAATATTGGTCAATGGGCGGAAGCCTGAACCAGCCAAGTAGCGTGAGGGATGACGGCCCTACGGGTTGTAAACCTCTTTTGTCCAGGAATAAAAAAGGCGTCGTGACGCCTCTTGCAGGTACTGGTTGAATAAGGACCGGCTAATTCCGTGCCAGCAGCCGCGGTAATACGGAAGGTCCGAGCGTTATCCGGATTTATTGGGTTTAAAGGGTGCGCAGGCGGGTTGTCAAGTCAGCCGTCAAATCGTGGGGCTCAACTCCATCCAGCGGTTGAAACTGGCGACCTTGAGTGCGGTAGAGGAAGGCGGAACTCGTGGTGTAGCGGTGAAATGCATAGATATCACGAAGAACTCCGATTGCGAAGGCAGCTTTCCGGGCCGTTACTGACGCTCATGCACGAAGGTGTGGGAATCAAACAGGATTAGATACCCTGGTAGTCCACACAGTAAACGATGGATGCTCGCGGTGCGGGGCTGGTCCCCACGCCGCCAAGGGAAACCGTTAAGCATCCCACCTGGGGAGTACGCCGGCAACGGTGAAACTCAAAGGAATTG
>CALCEL010000105.1 GCA_937900485.1 uncultured Prevotellaceae bacterium | reverse complement strand
CTGGTAATAAAGAGGTTGGGCATGGATAGGTCGTGTTTAGCGGACAGTAATAATTTTTTACAAAAAATAGGTTAACTTAATGATAATCTTAATACAAGGCGTTATATAATCTCAAGTCTCTTTTTTAAAATTCTCAGGTTAGGATATACTCTACAAACAGGTCTGCAGTTTTCAAAATCCTAACCTGAACTTTCCGACGTCCTAACCTAAGATTTTCAGACGCCGAATAAGGCATCGGAAAATTACAGAAGACATTATTTCGTTGTCACATGTCAACGAAAAAAGAGGAGTTTTGAACAGTGAAATTTAACAGCGCGTATAGGAAATATTGTACTGTTTTTGGAAACAATATCATGGGATTATAACTGCAAAGCTATTCTTATCACCAGAATAGCTTATAGTATTAATAAGCTCCGCAAAGCGGCAAAGAGTGTCTGTGACGACACACAACACAATGAAAACCAAAGGCAAACACACAAAAAAGCTGTGCCCGTTGTGGCACAGCTATTCTCAATCAGAAAGAGGAGTAAATTGAATCCCGAAAACATCTGAGTCATTTCTCACACATTACCATCACCATGCGGCAAAAACATCGTGACGTTCAAACAGAGAAATCATGAGATGACCTCTTAAATGATATTTCTTCTGTAATTCATGTTTGCGAGAATAGACCTGAAATCATCTTTCTCATATATTCTCTGTGACAGGTCATTCACGCACAGTTCCAAAGTCGGTGTTGAGCCTGTTCTGCTCTCGAGCCATGACTTATAAATCTCTTTGTAGATACGTCTTACCTGGAACAATAAAGAAAGAAGCACGTCAGAGGCTTTCTTATCATCGCACATAGTAAGCTTGAAATGAGGAGTAACACATTTCATCACAAGCTCACGCTCAAGCTGTTTGAGAAACATAACATTTGAATCCAAACGGTCGTGGTCAATGTTTTCAAGTAAATACTCCAGTTTCTTCACTAAATAATCGGCGGCAAACATTCTGTCCGTCAACTTACTGTCGAAACGTTCATACATCGTTCCTTTGTACTTGTTGTTTTCCATTTTGCTCTACATTAAGATTGGACGTTGAAAATAGTTATTAGTTCTTTTTGGTATTGCAAATTTATAAAAATGCTTTTTCAATTCCAAATGAGCAAAGACATTTTTTTGAATAAAAACCTTTCCCCAAAAAACTGTCATCACATTGTTTTTCAAACAAAAAGAATCCACACAAACTTATCGTAAGACATACGATTTGACACATCATAATCCTTTGGTTCACCACGCTATACCAAAGGTCATGATTGTTTTCTTCATATTTGTAGCCTCAACTCCGATTTCATTCTACTTCCCTAACGCCCGCATTTAAAGAAATTTATTACCAGACTGAAAGGCGTAAGACATATGCTTGTTGAGGAACAACCAGATATGTCACACAGGCATAGACAATGGTCAAATACAGGTTAGGACATTATATAAAGTGGAGTGAGCAAATATAAAAAAAGCGCCCCGGAGAAACTCCGAGACGCCATATTATAATAGGTGTGTCAAATCACTTAAGATTTGTCACTTCAATCACATCTTTATCGTTATAGTTGAGGTTCTCTCCGGCCATACCCCAGATAAACGTATAGTAGTATGTGGCGGAAGCAGCGTGTATTGACCACTCTGGTGACATGATAGCCTGCTCATTGTGCAGCCACACTACCCTGCTCTCCTGTGGCTCACCCATTACATGTGAAATTGTCTGAGTCTTCGGGAGATTGAAATAGTAATAAGCCTCGATTCTGCGTCCGTGAGTGTGAGGAGGCATTGTGTTCCACACACTACCCGGCTCAAGCTGAGTGAGACCCATCTGCAACTGACATGGTCCCTCCTCGAGGGCAGTGTTCACGATGAGCTGATATATGGTACGTCTGTTTGACTCCTCGAGAGAACCGAGAGGGCCGAGCACTGTGGCCTTCAAAGACTGTATCCTGCCGTTCTTTCTTCCGTCAAGCGTGATCCACTGAGTCTTGTAGTGCTGATGAGCGCACGCTGAGTTGATATAGAACTTAGCTGGCTTGCTGGCATCCTTAGAACGGAAGATCACTTCTTTGTTCACATCTTTGTCTTTTGACAAGTGACCACGTCCGACGTAAAGCGCCTCCTTAGGACCTAACGCATACTCTATGCCGTCGACAACAACTACGCCCTGACCTTGACCGCAGTTGATGATACCAATCTCACGGCTATGCAAGAAATAAGGCTCTTTCAATGCGTCGAATGTCTCGAGCTTAAGATCTTTAGTCACAGGCATCGCACCACCGAAGATAAATCTGTCATACTGTGAATATGTGAGATTGATCTCATCAGCAGCCATGACCTTCTCCATAACGAAACGATCACGGAGTGTCTGCGTGTCGTAGTGCTTCACATCAGCAGGATGACACGCTGTCTGAAAATACACGTTCTGCTGCGCCATGGCGTTGACGCTGACAAGTGCTAAAAGCGAAAGAATAATTTTTTTCATATTATAATTTGATTTGACTTTAGAGACTTTGCGCACACCGTCTACACGGATACGGACTGACAGACTACCATCAAGAGGTACGCCAATGTCTCCTTAATTTGTTAATTGTCTTTTCTCACAGGACATGACTCACGCCGAGCCATCGTCCTGTCCATTTGTCTTACTGGTTGTTTTTCTTTCTGTTCCACACGAGCAGACCTAACGTCAGCAATGTGAGGACACCCGCTCCTATATACTTGAAGTAACCCATACATGCATAGATGAGGAACGCTAACGGAGAGGATGCAAAGTCCAGTGCACCTCCGGCCGCGAACTCGTCCGGCACCTTGACTGACGAGTCGTCAGGATGAGCGGCATAGACTGTGTTTGCGGCACTTGTGAAATCATCTGACATCCATGTCACGAAGTACAGTCCAATTGTCATTACCACAAGGCCGACCACGAAACTCTTCAAGACGTTTCCCTTAGTATAAGGAAGGACCATCACGAAGACATAGAACATGCCGGCCAAGCTCGCCAATGGCAGAAACTGGTTACCAGGCAGAGCAACAGCGAGGACAAGTGTGACAGGAATAAGAAGGAGACTGACTATCAATGTTGTCGGGTGGCCGATGACAAGAGCAGGGGACATACCGATATAAAACTCTTTCTTGTCACCGAACTTCTTTGCTATCAACTCTCGTGTTGCCTCGGATATCGGTTTCAGTCCCTCGATGAACAGGCTGGTGATTCTCGGGATAAGCTCCATGACAGCTCCCATCTTTATACCGAGACCGAGAGTCGCTGGAATATTATCCACAAACTCGTTCCAGTCCTTGCATGCGAAGCATCCGATTATGATTCCTATAAGCACTCCGAGGAACAAAGGCTCTCCAAACAAACCAAACTTCTTCTTCATTCCCTCTGCATCCACATTCAATTTGTCAAATCCTGGTATCTTGTCAAGAACCTTTCCAATGATAATGGCAAAAGGTGTGAAGCCCTGACAGAAAGGCTGAGGTATTGAGATTCCCTCCATGCCCGGATAGAACGACTGGAATCTCTCCGCTGTCCTGTCAGCAAGCACCAATGTTATGATATAACAGATGACAGCCGCAAAGAACCCCCACGCTACAGGGAATGACCATCCCGCATTGTCCGCGAGGAAGTATGTTACAGCTCCGATGAAGGCGAAATGCCAATAATTCCAAAGGTCAATATTGACGGTACGTGTACATCCAAGCATGATGAGTAACAGGTTGACACCAAGACAAACAGGTATTATGAACGCTCCCACCGTGGTGTTATACGCCACACTGGCGGCAGCTGGCCAACCCATGTCGAACACTGTCAGCTTAAGCTCATAGATTTCCACCACCTTATTAAGTGCCGGACCTAGACTACTCGTGAGCAAACCGGTTATGACACCAAGACCCACGAAACCGACACCGACATAAAGACCACTCTTCAACGCTTTCGAGAAATTTATCCCGATGCACAGACCAAGTACCGTGAATATTATCGGCATCATGACTGCTGCACCCAGGCCGATAATGTACGAAAACACTGATTCCATAAATTCGTAAATTGTTGTTATAATAGATTATTATTTGAGGGCGAATTTACTCATTTCTCATAACATGACAAAATATTTCATTTCACTTTGCGCTGACACGCCAAGAAACAGGGCTCAGCGGATTTATCCGGTTGGTAAGGCTTGAGCTAATCAAGAATAAAGTGTT
>CALCEL010000104.1 GCA_937900485.1 uncultured Prevotellaceae bacterium | reverse complement strand
GCGGTTTTCTTCACTTCTCTATCATATCATCACTCGAAATGTCGGATGAACCAAAGTTATTATATTAAAAAGCGGTTGTGACTCCAACAGGTGTCTCAACCGCTTTTTTCTCTCGTGAGTAATAGCTGATTACTTGCTCTCCTCAGCTGACTTCTGCTCCTCAAACTCTGTGATGCCGTACTCCACCAGCATGTTGTACCATGACATAACCTTTCTCATGTCACTCACACGTACTCTGTCTGTGTCGTAGTTAGGCAAAACCTTGGCGAAGAATGCTATCACGTCATCTTGCTCTGCTTTCTTCGGTGACATGTTGACAGGCTTGCCGTCATAGTTCTTCTTGATTGACTCGAAGACAGAGGCAAGGCTGACCTCACTATCATCGTTTGTGTAGATAGAGATGTCTGCCAATGAGACAACCTTGTCTGCTCCAAACGCAGGGAGACGCTTCTTTGCGGCGTCAACAGTCTCTACGATAAGGTTCTTATTTCCTCTTGATACCAGTCTGTAAAGACCTGGCTTGCCAGAAATGGCGAGAATTGTCTTAAGCATAAATATTAAATGTTTAGTTATTATTCCTTTTGTTGTCATGTGCGACATCTGTCGCATAGACGCTTGTCTTTGAATGCCAGAGTTTATTGTCGAGATAAGTGACGAGACGTCGTAACTCGCCTTCCGTGTCTGCGTTCACGCTGTTGTCGAAGACGAAGTCTGCTTTGTTGAGCAGAGCCGCCTGGTCTGACTGTGAAGCTATCTTTCTCCTCACCTCTTCTTCTGTGGAGTGGTCTCGGCTCATGACTCTTCCCACTCTTGTCATCTCGTCCGCCCACACCATCACGACTTTGTCGACGACATCGTCAAAGCGTGACTCATACAGTATGGCGCATTCCATGAATACCGTCTCACTTTTCGTACTCTCTTTGTCCGCTATTCTCTTGTCGGCCCATTCCGTAAAGTCTTTTTTCACTGCGGGATGTACTATGCCGTTCACCTTTTGACGGTGGCTGTCGTCTGAGAAGAGGTATTTCGCCACGACGGGTTTGTTCAGCATTCCGGACGGCGTGTAACAGTCCTCCCCGATCAGCTCTCTCAGAGAATGTATGAGTGTCTCGTCTGATGTCATGAGACGTTTGGCGGCACTGTCGGTGTCGTACACCTCATATCCGAGTCCGCGTAGCATATTGCTGACGTAGCTCTTACCGCTACCTATGCCGCCGGTTATACCTATTCTCATAGTGATGTGTTTTGTCGTGAGTATGTCGTCGTGTCAGTCCGCCTGCTCAATGACGTATTCGACGTACTCAGGTGACACTTGCACGTGTGATACGCCGAAAGGCTGGCCGCGAAGAATAAGCTGACACTTCTCATCGTCTTTCTTTATGGAGTTGTAGTCCACCACCACGAGGAAATCCTTCTCAGATATTGAGTTGTACATCGTGGCGCTCACGTGGAATGACACGTTAGCCTTGATTGGGAAAGTCCTTAGCACTTTGTTCTGTGGTATGTTCTCACAATATATCGGCACTGCGATGGTTTTCTCCGTGAATAAGTCCACACATATCGTGACTTTCACAGAGTCCGGCACCATCTTCACTCCGCGTATGTGTTGCAAGCTCAGTTTGCGTGTCAGCGTGTCCTCCACGTTCTTGTAGAAAGTGCGCTCCGTGTAGGCCACGTCGATGCTGTCGTATAGTTTGGTGGGAGCGAAGACGTCGACAGAGTCCGGCTGTAAGATGATGTTGCACAGCACGTGCTGCAGTCCCACCCTGGCTTTCCCGCCGAAAGCTACTGGCACGCGTTTCTTCTTGCCTGTGCAGTAGAACAGCTCGAGTGACGACGGAGTGCAAGACTGTACCGACAGCGAGTTGCCCGTCTGCTTCTGTATCATGCGTTTCACGGTGCTAGCGTCAATAGTGGCTTTCCCGTCCTTCCTTAGCATATTGTCAAACGATATGCGTAAGGTCTGCTCCTCTGAACTGGAGTACTGTTCAAGAAAGTCAAAACCGCGTCCTTTGATGTTTGCCTTAATCTTTGAAGGCACATCAGACGTGAAGATGATGTTCTTCGGCACACCGGTTATCTCAAGCCTGAAGTTCACTGACTGTGTAGAGTCCTCCTTCAGAGTCTGTAGACACCAGAAACCTATCGACAGAACGAGAAATATGAGATACACCAAAAGATTGCGGTTGACTTTTAGCAATCGCAATCTTCTGTATGTTAGCTTGAGTATGCTCAAGACTCTGACTATTTTTGAGTCAGACCATAATCCCATATCCTGTGTCTTTTTACTGTTGCTGCATTGGTTGGTTGCCCTTTGCGTATACGTAGTTGCGGTCCACCTTGATGACCACGTCCTTGTCTATCTCGATTGAGATGTATGGCTCGCCCTCGTTGAGGTTCTTGACTTTTCCGTATACACCGCTGGCTGTGACCACCTCGCTGCCTACCTGGAGGCTGTTGCGAAACTCCTCAATCTCCTTCTGTCTCTTTCTCTGTGGGCGAATCATGAAGAAATAGAATATGATTATCATGAGTAGAAGCATGATTATCATTGACATGCCTCCGCCCTGTGCTGCGGCTTGTAAAAGAACTAATCCTGTTTTCATAATTATTTAATTGCGATTTTGGTATTTTGATGTTACTACTAAACTCAGCGTTATCACTCTTTCATGAGTTTCTTTTCTGAACGGAGCATGCGTACCACGGCGTCTATAATTCCGTTGACGTAGCTGCCGCTCTTAGGTGTGCTGTACCACTTTGCTATCTCCACGTACTCGTTGATGGACACAGTCACAGGTATCTGCGGGAAGCTGAGTATCTCAGCCAAGGCTGTCTGCATAATTATAATATCCATGTATGCCAGTCTGTTGAACTCCCAGTTCTTGACGCATCTCTCTATCAAGCTGCGGTAGTACTCGTCGTTGTTGATGCAGCGTGAGAATAGCGTTCTCGCGTACTCTCTGTCCTCCTCGTCCTTGAACTCAGGCACGAGTTCCTGCTCCTCGCCGTTCTCCTCCTCGAAGCGTTTGATAGTCTTGATGACGAATGTGTCCACGATGGTGCGGTCATCGTTCCAGTAGAGGTCTTGGTCCTCAAGAAGCTCGTCGAGGTCCTCGTCCTTGGCGATTACGTTTTTGTACAGCTTACGCCATAACTCGCGGTCGTCGGCGTAACTATTCACGGCGTTGCCGTCCTCAGTCTCAGACATAAACTCCTTGTAGATGTCAGAGTCTATAATCTTCTCATAGATTTTCTTCACGTAGTTGAGGTCGTTATCCCAGCTTATGTTTCTGTCCTGGCAGAACTCATTCAGTTGAATGTTAGACTCCAGCTGTGTAAGGAACTTGTTATCCACAAAGCGTCGGTCAATCTCTTTGTCTATGTGTGCTGTCTTGTTTAGTCTCTCTTGTTTTTCTATCTGCCTGAGAGCGTATTGTCTGACTGCGACCATAAGCAGCAACAGATAGTTATAAAGCTCGTATGCCTTAGACATACTCTCGTCTAACTCCTTTCTCACCTCTATCATGTCTCTTTTGTCGTTGAGGTAGAAAGCATACATGAGCTGTACTATTTTCAGACGAATGAGTGTACGGTTAACCATAATACAAAAATCTCTTTTCTTGTAATACTTGAATAATTCTGATATAATTCCTATTCCCTAAAGTGACTGCAAATGTAGTTTTTTTTTTTGTTTTAGTTGAGTGTTTTGAATATTTGTTACTTATTTTCCTAAAAAAGAATCTTTTTTTTTGAATAAAAGAAAAATATTTTGCAATTTTGTCCCTCGTAAATTACAATTAACAATATTTAGTAATACAAATGGGCGATTTAGAAAAAGACCTTGTTTACTCTGAAAGCGTCAAGGCTGGAAAGAGAATCTACTACTTTGATGTAAAGCAGAGCAGAAATGGGGATAAATATGTAGCGATTACCGAGAGTAAGAAAATTGTAGATGGTTCTCAGGAAAATCCTCACTTTACATTTGAGAAACACAAATTGTTCCTTTACAAGGAGGACTATGACAAGTTCCTCACCGCTTTTCTGAAAGCTATCGACATTGCCAAGGGTGGTGAGATTCCTGTTAAGGTGGAACCTGTGGAGGCTGACAAGGCTGAGGAGAAGGCTGAGGGTGCCGATAATCCTTTTGAGGTTGAGTTGGAATTCTGATTTCCTTTTACGCGGTGTTTGTGTGCTGTTTGACTGGAAAAAGCACAATAATAACGAGTTTTTTTGCAAAAACTTTGGCTGTTAACGGCCAAAGCCGTAAATTTGCGCTGCTTTTTGAGCAACACAATTGGGGATGTCCCCTTAGTGTGATGGCGAATTAAGCATATACTTAATTTATAGTAACACAATTAAAAATGAAAGAAATTACTCTTAATGCCCAGACTCGTACTGAGTTTGGTAAGAAGGCAAGCCGTGACATGCGTCGCGCGGGTAACATCCCAGCTGTTGTTTATGGTGTTGAGAAGGACGCTAACGGCGTACCAGTGTCAAAGTCAATCTTCATCTCTGAGAAGGAGTTGGCGAAGCTTCTTTACACTCCAAACGTTTACATCGTAAACCTCAACATCGACGGTACGACTATCAAGGCAATCCTTAAGGACCTTCAGTGTGACTTCGTTACAGATCACCCTGTACACGTAGACTTCTATCAGATCACAGAGGACAAGCCAGTTGTAATGGAGATCCCAGTTAAGCTTAACGGTCTCGCTGAGGGTGTTAAGGCCGGAGGTAAGCTCGCACTCAACGTTCGCAAGCTCGCTGTCAAGGCTCTTTACACTAAGTTCCCAGACACACTTGACATTGATGTTACCAACCTCGGTCTCGGTAAGTCAATGAAGGTCGCTGCTCTTTCATACGAGGGACTTGAGATTATCACTTCTAAGGAGGTTGTGGTGTGTGCTGTACGTATGACTCGTGCCGCTCGTGCTGCAGCTCAGGCTGAGGGATAATGATTCCACAAAAGAGATAATATTTTGGAGGCTGCGGTATTCTGCGGCCTCTTTTGTTTTGTTATGTTTTTTAATTTTTTCAAGAGAGACAAAGCCTCGGAGAGTAATAGTGATATGAGGTATCTTATTGTAGGACTGGGAAATATAGGTGGCGAGTACGAGAACACACGTCACAACGTGGGTTTCCGCAACATCGACGCATTCGCCAAGACGCAGGGAGCCGTGTGGACGGATAAGAGGTATGGAGCCGTGGCTCATTGCCGTGTGAAGAACGCCGAGCTGACGTTGCTCAAGCCTTCCACATATATGAATCTTTCCGGTCAGGCTGTCCGTTACTGGATGCAGCAGGAGAAAATTCCGTTGGAGAACATTCTTGTCATCGTCGATGACTTGTCTTTGCCTGTCGGGAAGTTGAGAATGAGAGGAAGCGGCAGTGCGGCTGGACATAACGGACTGAAGAATATCGAGCAGATGCTTGGCACTCAGAGCTACGCAAGAATCAAGTTCGGCATCGGTAACGACTTCCCGAAAGGAGGTCAGGTGGATTTCGTGCTTGGAAAGTTCTCAGATGAGGACAACAAAATCGTCGATGAAAAGTTGGACTATGTGGGTGAGATGATTAAGTCGTTCTGTCTTGCAGGTCTTGATGTCACAATGAATCAATATAATAAGAAGTAGTGTATATGGCAGAGGCGAGAATTGACAAATGGCTCTGGTCAGCGAGGATTTTCAAGACACGTACCCTCGCTGCCGACGCATGTAAGAATGGACGGGTGTCGGTCGGCGGAGTGAAGATGAAACCCGCCAAGATGATTAAGGAGGGTGATGTGGTGGATGTCAAGAAAGGGCCTATAGTCTATTCCTTTAAAGTGTTACGCGCGGTGCAAAACAGGGTGGGAGCAAAGTTGGTTCCTGAGATTCTCCAGAATGTGACATCACCTAAGCAACTGGAGTTGCTTGAGTTGAATCGTATCAGCGGCTTCATCGACCGAGCCCGAGGAACAGGTCGTCCGACGAAGAAGGAGAGACGTGACCTCGATGAGTTCATTGAGCCTGCGTTCTTCGGGGACTTCGACTTTGATGACGAAGATGACGAAGATCTTGATGACTCGTACGATGACGATATGTGAAAATGAGACTTATGTCTGACTGTCTCTTGCGACAGCCAGACATAAATTTTTAGGAGCTTAGTCGGCAGTTGTGCTAACCCTTTACAATATGAACGGCAAAATGACACGAGTGTTTCTCAGTCGCTACGCTTCCGCAGCGTGACGACAGTAGTCGCCGTTCACGGACAGCCACCGGCAAACTGCCAATGCGCTCCCTCTTGAAAACTTGAATAATTGTTGTGTAAAGAGTCACGCAGACTTTACCGAGTACATCAGCAAGACATGTGACTCGCCGGTAATAAAATTCCTTTAATTGTTTATCTCTGAATTATGAAGTGTTATCTCATATTTGCGCCAAGCTGTCTGATGGAGTCCGAGAACTCCACATATGACGTACCATTGCTGAAAGACTTTGCGTAGGTTGCCAAGTCCTCGTTGCTTGTCTCTTCTTCAGTGTTTTCTGCGGGAATCAATGAAATGAGAAATATTGACGCATAAAATAAAACGAAATAAATAAAAGCTTTCATACTTAACCCCTTTCTTTCTTTAGTTAATGACCTTTTGTCAGTTTTGCAGATGATAATACTAATTTTGGGAAATAGTGGATCTGCTGATAATCTGTCGTAAGAATTATATATAACTACTTGATGTGGCGCAAATGTATGTCAAAAGAGTTGTGAATTCTTTCACTTTTGAGTCGTTTTGTTGTATTTTTAACGCGATTATCGCTTTTTCCTTGTTTTGATATGTGCGTCGCGAAATGATATGTTTCGTTGGTTTCCTCATTTATATCTTGTTATCTTAATGAGTCTCAGCCCGAAAATCACTTTTGGCATTTCTTTACGTGAATGAGCCTGTTTTTCTGACGCCTCTCACACACTCTTTTTCCTGCTTTTTCTGTTCTCCTGTAGACCTTTTGGGGATTTTATGGTTCAGTCTCGTATTTTTCAAGTCTGAATCTTCTTATGACCCCCAGTCTGTTTTTCATGACCATTCATCTCACTTTTCCCCAAAAGACACCTATGCCAGACATTATCTCTTCAGCAAACAGTGTTTCTGCGGGTTCTGGTTTCCGGAAAATAAACTTAACCAAAATTCCTATCCGCACCCCCCAATTTTTGCTGTCCTAAACTCCTCTTTTTTCCGTTGACACGTGACAACAAAAAAATGACTTCCGGAATTTTCCCGTGTCTTATTCTCTGGCTGAAAATCTCAGGTTAGGACGCTGAAAAGTTCAGGTTAGGATTTGTAATTTTTCAGACCTGCGTGTAGACTATAACCTAACCTAAGAATTTCAAAACAGAGACCTTAGATTTTCAAACACCTTATTTTAAGATTTTCAGCAGGTTAACCTGTTTTTGTCAAAAAAATGGACATAGGAAATTTGGTTGCACTACAAATTGTCCATTATTCCCCTGGCTCAAACCTCATTACTCATAACGTTGGCACTGTTCGCCTCACTCGTTAGAATGTATGCTGCCGTTCCATTAATACACGTGTTTATACAAAGATGTGGAGATTTACTAATGAACAGATGACACTCTTGCCTTCTTCTCATTTTCCTCGTGAGCATAGATAACTATCGTCAGATAATGCCACGACAAAATCACATAGTGCCACTTTGTGATGTACCCTTGTGGCAGTCATAGAGATACGTTGTCTGATACTGTGACGGTTCTCGTTTGCGAAACCGTGTTATCAGGTATATAAAGTACAAAAAAAACGATGCTTCTGAGTCTCTACTCAGAAGCATCTTTCCGTTAACCTTGAAATCTCTTTTCTACCAATTAACTAATCCCTAACAAACCAATACCAAATAATCTTAAAACCTAAACTAATTAGTCGTCCCTCATAAAGCCCCCTTTCCCGTTCATGCATCCGCATAGCGAGAATT
>CALCEL010000103.1 GCA_937900485.1 uncultured Prevotellaceae bacterium | reverse complement strand
TAGATGAAGGAACAACAGTTACCTTTGCAACCTAATTTCATCGACTCACGAAAGCTGAAACGGCAGATCTTAAGAGAGTTTTTTTCAGTTAAAAGGAAAGTGGAATGAGAAGGGGAGAGAATAAATCAGTTCATTTTCAGTGAAAAGAAAAATGTGATTTTTTGGAAACATCAAGTCGTTTCATTTGGTAAAGTTTAGGTTTACGTTTACTCATGTATATATACATGCACTTCTAAACTTAAAGATTAAACCTTCTTCTATCTTGATTTTGGTTTACTATACCTTATTATATTTATAAGAACATCTAAGCTTAAACCTAAACTGTATTTTTCACCTCTGTCCCACACCTGTTGACAATGATCAGGGAGGCAAAGACGGAAAAGACACTGAGAAATCTGGAAGTCAAGTTTGAAAGATATGACCTCGTCATATGCGACGAACTCGGATACGTCGGCTTCGACAAGGAAAGTGCAGAGATGCTCTTCAATCATCTGTCGCTCAGAACCGGAAAGAAATCCACCATTATAACGACCAACCTGCCGTTTACCAGATGGGAAGAGGTGCTCAAAGACAAGGTACTGTGCTCTGCACTCGTCGACAGACTCTGCCACAAATCCTATCTTGTGAACATGACCGGAACGTCATATCGTATTAAAGAAACAAGAAAAATTATCAACAATAAATAATGTGTAACAAACTTTTTGTACTTTTGCGGCACTCAGTCGAACTGGTATACTTTTGAATTATTTTTTGGTATACTTTTGCGTTATCATTTACAATCCAAGATAACTGTGTTTGAAAAATCGATGTTCAATTAGAATAAGATTTTATGAAAAAGATAGTAGAATCGTTATTTATTTTTGCCGCGATAATTATGTTGTCTGGCTGTTCCGGAAAAGATGCGTCCGTGTCTTATGCGGATCTGCAGGAGATACAGTGGGACTCTTTGGAGAATCGACGCATGGACATGGATTCGTGTGTCACATTTGTCAAGTTGGAGACCACTGACAAATGTTTAGTTTCAGATATAAGGAAGATAGTGGTGGACGACAGTCTGATCTTTGTGATGGACGATAAAGAGTATGTATATGAGTTTGATGTGAACGGTAACTTTATTCGGCAGATCGGGAAAAAAGGTCATGCGTCATCAGAATATGTCAGGCTGCTGGACTTTTATTTGGACAAGAATGCGGATGCAGTGTACTTGTATGACGTGACAAAGGGTATAAGAAAGTATGACTATGATGGTAATTTCATTTCGAGCAAATCTGTTGAGACATGTCTTCCTTGCATTCGTCAGGTGGAGTTCGTCGATAGTACGCATATATTGACATGTAATGCAATCTTAGGTGAATATCCTTTTGTTATTCTTTTGTGGATATTTATGAAGATGAATGTGTGAATTTCTTACAACAGATTATCGTGTCAGACATTTCTGTCTCCACACGACGTGGGTTCGTGAGCATAAAGAAAGGATTATTCTTTTGTGCTGATATGTCAGACACAATATACACACTAAGAGATCATGAGGTAGTTCCCCGGTATGTCTTAAACGCTCCGGGAAAGCATGCGAGAAAAGAGGATTTCTCACAGTTCGGAGATTCTGAGTATTTTGAGGCTATGAGGTATGTCAAAGAAAAGGGCTTTTCCCGTGGGATAGATCATATGTTGATGACAGATGAGTTCATGTTCCTGCGTAAGGAAATAAAAGACAACGTATATTTTGTGTTGTACGATTATGAGACAAAGATGGGAATAAAATGGGAACTCACCTTTGATAGGGATGATTTCTTATGGACTAGAGCGGTTGCTTCCTCAGAAACGTCCTTTGTCGGCTGGATGTCGTCAGATGTTTATCTGGAATTAGTGAAAGAGACGGGCGTTTATGATACGCTGACAGAAGATGAACGTAACTCGATATTTATAGGTAATCCTTATGTGTTCTTTATCTCGCCGGAAAAATGAGATGGATATATTCGTTTTGTTTGACGCTCTTCCTCTTCTCGTGTGCGGACGATAGAGTAACGGATGAGCTGAGACGGTTTCAGTCTTCGACGATAAAAGTTGACAATGAGAAGTATATGGAATCATCCAATTTGTTTGGGAATGAAGCTGGATTCAAATCGTGTCCTCCTGTAGCAAGGATAGTGTATTTTTCTGGGGGTGAGAGTTGCACGGCTTGTTATGTCAAAGGACTAGCAAGATTTAATGAGTATGTGCATTTGGAATCTGAAGAAGGAATAGAGTTTGTCTTTATAATGTCACCGCGAACGGATGAGATTGCCAGGACTGCCGCTTTGCTTAGTAACTGCCCTCTTGAGCATACTGTCTATCTTGACACATGTAATGCGTTCCTCAAGGATAATCCTGAATTTCCGCAGAATGAGCTGTTTCATTCCTTTGTGATAAATGACGCAGGGAATGTCCTCATGGTTGGTGATCCGTTTAAGAATGAGAAAATGTTGTCTCTGTTCAGGAAGATCGTCGCAAAGGAGAAGGAGAGACGGAAAGTAAGGAAAATAGTGTGAAATCAGGGATAGTGGTGGGAGACGGCTGTGTTTTTTAAAAATAATCGAAAAATAATTGCCGGGAAATTTGGCAGTCTTTTTTTTTTTTTACCTTCGCCGTCGCTTTCAGGCTCAGCCTGTGAAGCGTCTCTGAGACCGGAAAAACGTCCTCATGTTCCAAGTCAGTGTGCCCGGTGAATATGACGGAGCGCATGCATAATTGTCTTGGGTCGTGGGATGAGTGGGGACCGACCATCCTTACACCCTCTTCATTGTCCTCTCATTGTTATGGTCAGACGTGAGTCGGACGACGTGAGAGCTGCTAACTGAATTATTAACAAACCAAACGACTCGGGTCGCGCGGAAAAACACTATCAAATCGTGAAAAAGAAAATTATGAGAATAAGTCTTGCCGTGGCTGCAATAGCTATGGCAGGTGTCGGAGCCATGAAGACCTACGGCGCATATACCGCAGCTAATATGTCTGACAGCGAACTCTTGCTGGCGGAGAATGTGGAGACGCTAAGTAGTCGTTCCTTGAAAACTATTTAATTATTTAACAATCAACAAAATAATAGTTCGAAAATTTGCATATGTCTACAAAATTTCGTATCTTATGCACATAAAATCTTGCAATTCAGCTATGTATAAATCTTCTGGTAACGTCCGACAGTCATCTCTTTTCTGGGACTTAGAGTCTATGCTCGATTCAAAGCACCCTTTGTATAAATTGGCAAATCTTGTAGACTGCGACCTTTCTTTTTTCTTATTAAAACTTTTAGCGGACAGTAATAAATTAAAATTACTTAAAGTCGTTGTTACGCTCTAATTTTGTCAAAGACAACTAATACCCCCCCTCAAAATGGAGTTATTCAAAATCATAATGAACATACAATGAAAAAAGAATTAACCATTATTATACCTTTCTTAAATGAAGGTGTAGAAGTTGAACGTACGGTACAGAGTATTTTAGAACATACGAAAGAGTGTGTAGATATTATACTTATCAATGATGGCTCTGATGATGGAATTGATTATGCTGCAATCAGTACAAAATACAATACCAAGTATTTGTATAATAAAGAAAGACAGGGCGTAGCAAAATGTCGTGATATAGGAGTGGAAGCATCAGAAACAGAATATTTCCTTTTATTGGATGCTCACATGAGATTTTACAGTAATAATTGGTATTCTATATTATTAAGTAATTTGGAAAAAGAATCAAATACTCTTTTTTGCTGTCAATCAAAAAACTTATATAGTCGTCCCTTGAAAACTATTTAATTATTTAACAATCAACAAAATAATA